>JAQTOX010000111.1 GCA_028713055.1 Methylococcales bacterium
AAGGCTTCGGTATCATCTGCCGTTTCTCCCATCGCAAACGTACTAAAATCTAATGCAATTTCAGGTTCTTTTTTAGCCGGGATTTCAAATGTCAAAGCTTCGGTGTCTGCCGTTTCTCCCATTGCAAACATACTAAAATCTAATGCAATTTCAGGTTCTTTTTTAGCCGAGATTTCAAACGTCAAAGCTTCAGTGTCTGACGTTTCGCCCATCGCAAACATACTAAAATCTAATGCAATTTCAGGTTCTTTTTTTGATGGCATTTCAAACGTCAAAGCTTCGGTATCATCTGCCGTTTCTCCCATTGCAAACGTACTAAAATCTAATGCAATTTCAGGTTCTTTTTTAGCCGAGATTTCAAACGTCAAAGTTTCAGTGTCTGACGTTTCGCCCATCGCAAACGTACTAAAATCTAATGCAATTTCAGGTTCTTTTTTAGCCGGAATTTCAAATGTCAAAGCTTCGGTGTCTGACGTTTCGCCCATTGCGAACATACTAAAATCCAACGCTACGTCGGGTTCTTTTTTAGCTGGTATTTCAAACGCCAAGGCTTCGGTGTCTAAGTTTCCTAATTCAACCGTGAATTTTGAATCATCAAATGACATTGACGATTTTAAAAAATCGGGTGTTTCGGCACTTAACGTTTCCTCTTGAGTTAATTCGCCAAAAGTAATTTCTTTATCATCATGATCGTCAAAACTCATCGAATCAAAATCAATGCTTTCCTCTGATTTTTCATTTGGACTGGTGCTGGCAAAAATCTCCTCAAATGGAATCGATGTTAATGGATCTGGAACAGCCGGTGGTGGCATAAAAAATAAGGCTTCTGGGTAGAATTCTGCCGCTAAATCGGAAACTTGCGTCCAAAATTCTGGTAAATCATTTTTACCCAATTTTGCCAGTTCAAACACAAAATTTTTGAATTCCGATTTAAAGTCTTCCGTAGCATAAAGTTTTAATAGACGTAGTGCGTAATCATGCGCTTCAGGACGTTTGAAAAATTCGTCATACAACAATTTTTGTGCAAGTTCATTATTTCCATACGCACAATAAACATCTGCCTTAGACAGTACGGCATCTGCAGTTTGTTCGTCGCTCTCATTATTAAACTCAGCTGATAATGAAAGATTTTCAAATTCCGCAAAATTTAAATCTAATTCGTCGTCAAATACGGGTTCTTCTTCTAAATTGTCAGAGATTTTTTGGTCATCATTATTTATGGTTTCTGTGGCTTCATTTTCGTCAATGTCGGGAACAGTTTCAGAGGTGGCTTGAGCTTTACTTTGCACCCGCCAACGTAACCAACCGAGTAAGCCCAGTAATAATGAGCCTGTTCCACCTGCAATGTAATAATACATATCCGTCGGAATCCCAAAATAATTTTCTGGTGTCAAAGATATTGACGCAGCGGGTGTTGAAGTTACCGTCGGCGATATTTCAGTTGGTCGCGTAATTGTTGATGCAACGGGCGGCGGTAAGACGGCAACAGCTTGTGCTGTTGTTTCCTCAGGCATTATCGCCGGCACAATCGTGGGCAGTGCAATTTCCGAAGATGTTGGACGCATGGGTGGTAAATCGACAGGCTGAATCACCGGTGCAGGTGGATTTTTAGGCGTAATCGCTGGAACGATAACAGGCTGAACCACTGCTGTAGATTTTCCAATGGGGTTCGGTGTTTTTAATGCGTTCATTTGTGCGTCTTTTTCTGCAATAGTTTTTTGCATTGCGGACACTTGTTTTTCCAATTCGGCTACTTTTTGTTGAAAGGCGGCGGGTTCAACAACGGCTGAATCTATTTTTACAGGAGGTTGATTACGGGGTAATTTTTCGACGCTAATTTCTTTTTTCACAACCGTCACAGGTCTGTTCGCGGCGTTGTTGGCGAGTGGATTGGTAGTCGCCGCCATTTTAGGTAACTTTTTTGCAGACGTATGTTTTACTACCGGGGCATGCTGCACTGTAGCCACGAGTAACGAGGGAATTTTTAACATTTTTCCCGGAATCAATGCACTGGATCTGCCAGCATAAAACGCATCAGGATTTGCTATATAGATTGCCTCCGACATTTGAGCAATTGACACATTATTTTGTTTGTTAAATTGTGCTGCTATGCTCCAAGGTGTTTCATTTTCGTGTGTTGGTCCATAAGTCCTTTCTTCTTTCGATGAAAAAGGCGTTGGTGCAGACACCAAACGTTGTGGTAATTTTGATGGCAAAAGTTTGGCAGATTGATAAGCATTAGGCGGATCAACTAACACGGTAAATTCACGATATAAGGTACCTTTCGAGCTTTTGATCTCAAGTAAAAAATCCAAGAAAGGCTCTTTTAAAACTTCAGTAGAACTAAGTTTAATTACGGTTTTATCGTTTTGAGTAACGGTTTTAAATTTAATTTTAGATAAAAATAATGTCCACGGAATACCGGCTGCGTCAAATTTGGCATTGGATGCAAAACCAATTTGAAAGTCAGAACTTTTTTCGCCTTCAGATAGAATCAAAGAAATTTCAGCTTGCAAAGTTTGGTTTAGTGCGGATTGCAAGTGCATCTCGCCGATGCCCAGTGCAAAACTGGGTGAACTGGCTAGAAAAGAAGCGGTGGCTAAAGCCGTAGTCAAATGACGCACGTTACGTTTTTTCATAATTGAGAACTGAATATTTTTACCTTGAATAGAATCGAACAGGCAAGCCCACCACTAATAATGTTTAAGTATCAGCAAAATGAAAGCCAATAAACACTAAAAATAGTAAATTCAATATGTTAATGAAAATATGCCAAGAATATGGCGAATGGAAACATTGTGCTAATTGTTGACTAAACGCATCGCTCAATATGGAACTGAACTATAATGTACGCCTTTTTAACCCTTTCACCGCGTGGTTTTTGATGAACATAAAAAAACTAGAAGCTCGCCAATTATGCTGCATCCGCGACGAGCGCGTGTTGTTTAGTGAGTTAAATTTCACATTAACCAGTGGACAAGTTTTGCTTATTGAAGGCGCGAATGGCGCGGGTAAAACGTCGTTGTTACGAATTTTGACGGGTTTTCGCAAACCCGATGTGGGCGATTTATTTTGGAATAACGAAGCGATTGATGACACACAAGAATTTTATCAAGACACGGCTTATATCGGACATAACAACGGTTTGAAAGACACGTTAACCGCCGAAGAAAATTTACATTATGCACAATCGTTAGCGATAACGACGTTGACGATTGATGACGCTCTCGAACAAGTTGGTTTGAGCGGTTATCAAGAAACGTTAGTGCGATTTATGTCAGCAGGACAACGCCGACGTTTGGCTTTAGCGCGATTACTTTGTACATACAAACCACTTTGGATTCTCGACGAACCATTCACCTCGCTTGATCGTGCGAGTATTAAATTGTTTGAAAAATTCATTGAAACGCACGCTAATCGGGGTGGGTTGGTAATTATGACTTCGCATCACGACACGTCTATTCCGCACACTTTGCTTCAGAAAATTCACTTATGAAACAATCATCTTTATTTCAAGCATTTGGCGCGGTAATTCAACGCGATTTATTGCTCGCTTACCGTCATCGCGCTGAACTCATAAATCCGTTGGCATTTTTTGTGATGGTGATTACTTTATTCCCATTAGCTCTTGGTGCAGAAATCGCACTTTTAAAACGCATTGCACCCGCCATTATTTGGGTCGCCGCGTTATTAGCGTCGTTGATGTCGATAGATAATTTATTTCGTGCCGATTACGATGACGGTAGTTTGGAATTGATGATTATGACACCGCATTCATTGTCGATTTTAGTGTTGGCGAAAGTCACCGCACATTGGCTGTTGTCGAGCGTGCCGCTGTTGTTTATCGCACCGTTGATGGGTTTGATGCTACACATGGACAGCGATGTGATTGGTGTTTTATTGCTAACGCTATTACTCGGAATGCCTGTGTTAAGTTTAATCGGTGGTATTGCAGTGGCGTTGACGTTAGGTTTGCGAAAAGGTGGCGCGTTATTAGCAATTTTGGTGTTGCCGTTATACGTTCCGATTTTGATTTTTGCGAGTGGTGCAGTTGATGCCGTAATGAGTGGTTTTCCCATCACAGGGCATTTGTCTATGATGTGTGCAATTTTATTTCTAGCCATTACCTTAACCCCATTGCCCACTGCTGCCGCTTTAAAAATGAGTTTGAGTTAATTCAGTCAAAACAAAAAAGGGAATCTAAAATTCAGATTCCCTTCCTTTTTACAGCTTCAAATCGATAAAACTACATACACATCTCCATTTTCGCATCCCATTTTTTAGTTGGAACGCAAACCGTCACTGTCACCATTTGCACATCAAAAATGCCTTTGCTGTTGGTTGCTTTGACTTGGAACCATCCTTGTCCGTAATTTTTGTTTTCAGCCGTCCATTTCACCACGCCAGGTTTTCCATCAATGGTAATACCAGTTAGACTTTGTGGATTGTCTAAGCTATAAGTAATTGGCAAATTTTTCGCGTCGTTGGCAATCACTTTGTAACTATACGCACCTCCAGCATCAATACCTGATGCCGTTGGTTTAGATGTAATAGTGACATCAGTTTTTGCAACGCACGAGCCTTTGCCATCCCATTGTCCGCCAGCATACTGCCAAGATTTACCTTTTGGACAATCTAAAATCATTTCAACGTTTTGAACGGTATAACCACCTTTACCGTCACTGACATTGATTGAATATGGGAAGGTAAATGGTCCTTTTTTATAGTCACCAAACATGGCTTCTGACCACGTCGTTGTGACTACGCCTGTTTTATCAATCTTCATTTCGCTAATGATTTTGCCATCTTTATCTTTCACTGGAGCGTGTTTCAATCCCAATGAATAAATCAGCGCATCACCATCCGCATCTGAGGCTTTGACTTGATAACTAAATGCTTCGCCCATAACGGCTTTAACAACAGGCGTTGAAGTAATAACAGGATCATGATGTGTTGGCATTGGCGCGTTTTCAGACGCAATGCCACATTCAGCACCAGCCGGTGAACCGATACAACTGGTTTTAATACTGTGACAAGTATCACAACCAATTTGAGTTCCCGCCGCGACTTTAATCACACTACTTTTGAATCCAGCCGCTTTCAATTTAGTTAAATCAAAATCACTAAAATCGAAGGTTCTATCTACAGGCGTTTTCGATAAACGAGTACCTTTGTGGTCGTTGCCGTGGCAAGTCGAACATTGATCTTCACCGTCTTTACCTGGTTTTTTCGCTGTATTATTGTGCCAACCGCCGTAAGTGGTTTTATCGGCATTTTTATCCTGCGGATTTTGCGAAGTTTTCCACCAATACGCATCGTTCACAGGGTGCATATTATGTGGACCACCGAGTACACCAGAATCAGCATCTAAATCTGTCATGAAACGCCCACCGTCTAAATCTTGTTCATTTTTAAATGAATCGGCGGTGTGACAAACGTTACATTCCAAAATTTCGCCCGTGTGACCTTGCAATTCCAACGCCGCAACATTGTCGTTTGCATTCGGATTTCGGTTTGGCCAAACTTCATGTGAACCGCCATGACACGCGCCACACGCGACATCACCATGAGCATCTTTACTCTTACGATACAATGGCGTTGATACGGTTAAAATGCTATGACGGGTGCTGTATTGCGGATCAACCCAATCATCTTTTGGAATTTCGGTCGCTTTTCCAGGTTGTACTGCAAAACGTTGTGACATCGGTTTACGAGATGTGGCAGATGGATCTCTGCCATCAAAAGCACGTCTCATCACACCCGCACTAAATGCTTCACTTGTACCGCCTTTTCCAGTACCCGCTTTGCCTAAATTGGCGTTACCCATGTGACACGAACCACAATCAGGTTGTTCTAACCATTCAACACGATTAGTTTCACCTTCTGCTCCAGGTTTGGGTTTATCGTGCGCTTGACCCACTGCCGACATATCACCGTGGCAATCAAAACACGTTGTTCCCGCCGTAAACATTCGATCACGATACAACTCTTCGCGATGTCCAGAATGGCAACGCAAACAACTTTCTTCCATCGGTAACGCTTGACCTTTCGCATCTACGGTTGGGAATAAAGTGTTTGGATTTGTACCTTTGTTTTCATCCCAACGCAACGGACGACCACTCTCTTCCCGCAAAATTTTCGTTTTATCTTTGGGATCTAACTGAATTTCGTTGTGATATTTGTGCATCGATTGTGAATAACTTGGGTAATAACCTAAATCGCCCTGTTTTTTGCCTTGGTTGGTATTAAATCCCCAACCAATTTGGGTAGGATTAAGCATCGTTGCATGGCAATAAACACAAGTACCTGGTCCATCCATTCCATACTCGCCTGTTTTTTTGTCATACGAGCCATTTTCCATATAACCCACATCACCGATGTTGTCGTAAAAATCATGCAACGCATTAGCATTCTTCACCGCTGCATAATCAATATCTGCTAAGTTGGTGCTAGGTTTTCCATTTTTATCAACTGCGTCATAAAAAGTCGGTGGCGTAATCGTTTCGTTACAAACTTGCTGCCATGTACAAGCCGTGTATTCAGAACTGGAATGATAGGCTTTGACAAATTTGCCAAAGTCCACCTCAGGATTTGCTGCAATTTTTCCTTTGGCGTGACATTCGCTACAGTGAAAATCTTTACCCACAGCCACCACCGCATCAGTTGCAGCATTGGCAATTGGTTGTTCGGTGTCTTTATCAAACGCTTGCACACGCATTAACGGATAAGGATTTACACGACCCGAATCATCAATATCGATAACAGGAATGTTACGCGCGGTGTGCCAAAATTCGTCAATGTTATAAGTGGTGAAATCTTCAAACGTATTGCTGACAAAAGGACTATCAAAACCCGGCATAAAGCTTCCGTGTTCCGCGACAAAAGGACTATTGCCGTTTTCAATTTTGGCTTTTAAACCTTCATCTGGTTTTACCGCTCCTCCAGGAAATCCATCTATCCAAGACATACTCTTATAGTCTTTGCTGAGTTTATCACTTGCTGGACGGACTAATTTTTCCCACATATCCGTTTTTTGAATCAGGGCGTTAGCAAATGGAGCTACTTCGCCAGCTTTTTTACTTAACGGATAGTTTTGACTGGTGGAATTGATTGAACCTGTACCAACGGGATCGGCTTTGTTACTAGCCGCAGCGTAGCGCAAAGTAACATCATCATCGGTCAATTGCTGTGGTTGGCGACTTTTTGAATAAACTTGCGCGTTCAATGTATTGAAAGATCCATCAGATGAAGCAACATACAAATTCGGGATATAACGTGCATCACCATGGGCTTGCATCGTCATATCGACAAATGGCAACACGACGACATCACCAGCTTTGCCCTCGAGTTGTGAGCCATTTTTAGGCGTATTTTTTTGTGATTCATTTACCATTGCCGACATATCAGGCAAACCTTTTGGTGGTGTACCGACAACGATTTCAATCGTTGATTCACAACGGCGTTTTTGTGAATCCATTGCGCTGAAATGCACGTTGTAACGCGCATTATCACGAACAAATTGCACCGTGGTTTTTAGACCTTCGGGACGTTTATACGCCGGTGGGTTGGTGTTCGGAATCAACTCACCTATCACACCCCCTGAAAAATCCCATTCGTATGTCAACGGGCTAGCTTTTGTGTCTTTTAATGTGGCTTGCGCTGAAAATGAAACATCCGTATTCGCGGTAAAAACGATTCCTGTTTTTGGCGTAAGAATTTTACAAGTCGGCACTTTTACATCAACTGCCGCTAGAACAATCGGTGGTGCGATTGCTATTGCCGCCATCATCGGTGCAAGCGCAATCAAACCTAACCTGCGCTTTTGCCGAAGTGGCGGTATTTTTTTATTGGGCATAAAGCCTCCTAAATTTTGAAAAATGGTTTTTAATTAAAAACGCTGCCAATGACTGACAACGCCAGATAATTCGCAATAATTGCGCCCTTTAAAATTAAGTTTTAAATTCAAAGAATTGGAAATGACCTTATACAAAATAGACAACAAACTGTGGTATATCGCCTACATTTATATAGAAAATAGGCGATATACCATATTAAAAATGAGGTACAAAAAAAGGGAGTCTATTTTTAGACTCCCTTTCCAAGCTTAAAACTTACAACATAGTTTACATACCAGCCATACCACTAGCAGCGGCATCTTGACACCAACCGTCCTTGAAATGCTTTCCAGTTTTACACACCGTTACACTCATCGTTTCGGTAGCAGTTCCACCTTTGCCATCGCTGGCTACAACCTTATAAGTAACAGAATCAGGTGTTTTATCATCTGGTTTCCAAGTGACAATTGCACCGTTTAAAGTCATGCCGGTAGGCTGATCTTTCAGGTTGTAACTGAGTTTATCCTGATCAAGATCTTTGGCTTCTACCGCATAGGTATAGTTAGAACCTGCATCAATACCTTTCACACTCGGAAGCGAAACGAAGAACGGACTGCTGTTAACCTTGACAACTGGAGCAGGTTGCACTGTTGTGTTTGGGTCAGCAGGACAATTAGCATTCGGTGAATTTGTACAGCTTGTTGGAATGCTGTGACACGTATCGCAACCAATGGGCGTACCCGCTGCCACTTTGATGACCTTACTTTTGAAACCGACTGCTTCTAGCTTCTTAAAGTCCAGCCCACTGAAATCAAACACACGATCAACAGGAGATTTCGATAAGCGCGTTCCCTTGTGATCGTTTCCATGACAAGCCGCGCACTGATCTTCACCATTTTTACCACCTTGCGTGGCGACATTGTTATGCCAACCGCCATAAAGCGTACCGTCATGATTTGGCTTGTCTGGTGTTGAGTTGCTCGTAGCTTGATACCACCAGTTAGGATCATTAACTGGGTGCATATTGTGCGGTCCACCCAAAATGCCAGAACCTGTAGGCAATTTGCTAGTAACACCACCATCTAAATTAGCCAATTCCTTAAAAGCATCGGCGGTATGACAGACGTTACATTCTGAAATATGCCCTGGATAACCCTGTAGTTGTATTGCCATCACATTGTTATTGTCATTCGGATCA
>JAQTOX010000112.1 GCA_028713055.1 Methylococcales bacterium
ACTAGCTTTGATTGATGCCGATATGCCTGTTATTACGGTTGCACCGAATAATAGTTTGCTTGAAAAACTCAAATCAAATATGCAAGAAGTTTCAGCAAGGGGAGGGCAGTTAATTGTATTCATGGACGAAACACTTTCCCCAACGCCCGATCAAAATGTGCAAATTATCAAAGTGCCACAAGTAGATAATCATATTTCACCGATACTTTACACGCTGCCGTTACAACTGCTGTCGTACCATGTCGCCGTTTTGAAAGGGACGGATGTTGATCAGCCACGTAATTTAGCGAAATCGGTTACAGTCGAATAAACTCAAAAGGAGAATATTATTTTGCAAAAATATAATACGGACGATTTACGTATTTCTGGCATGAAGGAAGTTATTGCTCCAGTCGAAGTTCACACGGAAATGCCACTTTCTGAAATGGCGGCACAAACCACTTTTCAGGCACGCCAAGCAATTCACAACATATTGAAAGGATTCGATGACCGATTAGTTGTTATTGTCGGACCTTGTTCGATTCACGATACAAAAGCCGCACACGAATACGCAAGATTATTAAAAACAGCGATCGCTGAATTTAGTAGTGATTTATTGATTGTAATGCGCGTGTATTTTGAAAAACCACGCACGACAGTGGGTTGGAAGGGGTTAATCAATGATCCCGATTTAAATTCGAGTTTCAATATCAATAAAGGATTACGAATCGCCCGGCAACTGTTACTTGATGTCAATGACATGGGTATCCCAGCAGCGACAGAATATCTTGACTTAATTACGCCGCAATATGTTTCGGATTTAATTGCATGGGGCGCAATTGGTGCCAGAACCACTGAAAGCCAAGTGCATCGTGAATTAGCATCGGGTTTATCATGCCCCGTTGGATTTAAAAATGCGACCGACGGCTCGATTAAAATTGCAATTGACGCGATTGGTGCAGCGATGAGTCCACACCATTTTTTGTCGTTGACCAAAGCTGGACATTCAGCAATTTTTTCGACTACGGGAAATGAAGACGTGCATATTATTTTACGGGGTGGAAATCATCAGCCAAATTACGATGCCGTAAATATCGAACAAGTCGCACACGGTATGGAAAAAGCACATTTGCGACCCAACATCATGGTTGATTTCAGTCACTCTAACAGTTTAAAACAATGCCAACGTCAGCTCATTGTTGGCGATGATGTCGCCATGCAAATTGCAAACGGTGACAAACGAATTATGGGCGTGATGATTGAAAGTCATTTGAAATCGGGTTCGCAATCAGTTGTTCAAGGGCAAGAATTGGTTTATGGGCAAAGCATCACCGATGCGTGTTTATCATGGGACGATACATTGCCATTACTCAAAAAATTAGCAATTGCAGTACAAAAAAGACGGAGTGTGAAAATATGATAATTTATATCAATGGCAACGGACGAGACGTAGCTGAAAATGCCACAGTTACTGACATAGTTACTGAATTAGGTTTGGTAGATAAAAAAATTGCGGTTGAATTAAATGAAGAAATTTTACCGTTTCAAAATTTTGCCACGCAAGTTTTAACGGCTAATGACAAATTAGAAATTGTTCACGCAATTGGTGGTGGTCAAGAAGATTCATTTTTAATCGCAGGCAAAACTTATCATTCACGTTTATTAGTTGGCACCGGAAAATATAAAGATTTAGAAGAAACGCGATTAGCGATTGAAGCGAGTGGTGCAGAGATTGTCACAGTGGCAATTCGGCGTACAAATATCGGACAAAATCCGAATGAAGCGAATTTGCTCGATGTAATTTCACCCAATAAATACACAATTTTACCGAATACCGCAGGTTGTTACAGTTCGGAAGAAGCTGTTCGGACGTGTCGTTTAGCACGTGAATTATTGGGTGGTCATAATTTGGTTAAACTTGAAGTATTAGCCGATCAAAAAACGCTCTTTCCAAATGTGGCTGAAACTTATATTGCTGCTGAGATTCTGGTACGCGAAGGTTTTGAAGTCATGGTTTATACGAATGACGATCCAATTGCTGCGAAACGTTTAGAAGAAATGGGTTGTGTTGCCGTTATGCCATTAGCTGCACCGATTGGTTCAGGTTTGGGCATTCGAAATCCGTACAACATTTTAACAATCGTTGAAAATGCCAACGTGCCAATTTTAGTCGATGCAGGCGTGGGAACAGCATCTGATGCAGCAATTGCAATGGAACTGGGCTGTGCGGGTGTGTTGATGAATACCGCGATTGCCGAGGCAAAAAATCCAATTTTAATGGCATCTGCAATGTGTAAAGGGATTCAAGCGGGACGTGAAGCGTTTTTAGCGGGACGAATGCCACGCAAACGATTTGCTTCGGCATCGTCACCGATCGATGGGCTGTTTTTTTAAAACGAGTTACCTTTTCGCTTTATAATACGACGTTATTTTATTCACAGTTTAGGTTGAGAGTTATGCAGATTATTCAAGAAGCGTTGACGTTTGATGACGTTTTACTCGTTCCAGCACATTCAACGGTTTTGCCCCGCGATGTGTCGATACAAACCCAATTAACTCGAGGAATTACGTTAAATATCCCATTAGTTTCGGCGGCAATGGATACTGTGACCGAAGCACGTTTAGCGATTGCGATTGCACAAGAAGGTGGCATTGGCATTATTCATAAAAATATGACAATTGAACAACAAGCCAGCGAAGTTCACCGTGTTAAAAAATATGAAACAGGTGTGATTAAAGATCCGATTACGGTTACGCCAAACGTCAGTATTCGAGAAGTGTTGCAAATTACGCAAGCTAATAGAATTTCTGGCGTTCCAGTGGTTGACGGCGACGAATTAGTAGGGATTGTGACTAGCAGAGATTTACGTTTTGAAACTCGTTTTGATGAACCCGTTTCAAAGGTGATGACTCCAAAAGAACGTTTAATTACCGTTAATGAAAATGCAGATCGCAAAGAAGTTTTGGCGTTATTACATAAACATCGGATTGAAAAAGTATTGGTCGTGAATGAAGTGTTTCATTTACGTGGTTTGATTACTGTTAAAGATATTCAAAAAGCGAAAGATTATCCCAATGCGTGTAAAGATGAATTAGAACGCTTACGGGTTGGTGCAGCAGTTGGGACAGGACATGATACCGAAGAACGGGTTGCGGCATTAGTTGAAGCGGGCGTTGATGTGATTATTGTTGATACCGCGCATGGACATTCTCAAGGTGTTTTAAATCGTGTACGGTGGGTAAAACAAAATTATCCTAATTTACAAGTTATCGGCGGCAACATTGCCACGGCAGCAGCAGCTTTAGCATTAGTTGAAGCCGGTGCAGATGGTGTAAAAGTTGGCATAGGGCCAGGATCAATTTGTACGACTCGCATCGTGGCAGGCGTGGGCGTGCCACAAATTACAGCGGTGAGTAATGTTGCTGATGCTTTGAGAGGAACTGGAGTTCCATTGATTGCAGATGGCGGAGTTCGTTATTCGGGCGACGTTGCGAAAGCGATTGCTGCTGGCGCACACTCCGTTATGCTTGGTGGATTGTTTGCTGGCACAGAAGAGGCACCTGGCGAAGTTGAACTATTTCAGGGGCGTTCGTACAAATCATATCGCGGTATGGGTTCACTTGGTGCAATGTCACAATTACAAGGTTCGAGCGATCGTTATTTTCAAGAAGAAGCTGATTCGGTTGAGAAATTGGTTCCCGAAGGTATTGAAGGGCGCGTGCCATACAAAGGCAGTTTGCTCGCTGTAATTCATCAATTATTGGGTGGCATTCGCGCTAGCATGGGTTACACAGGCAGTGCCAGGATTGACATTTTACATGAAAAAGCACAATTTGTACGCGTCACCAGTGCTGGAATGCGTGAAAGTCATGTTCACGATGTCACCATTACAAAAGAAGCTCCCAATTATCGCATGGAATAAACACTTGCGGTTTTTGTAGTTTTGACAACGCTTTGATAGATTGAAACTATCAAAGCGTTTGTTTTTTCAAAGTTTTTAAATAGGTTTTTATTTTATGTTATTGATTCCCGCGATTGATTTAAAAGAAGGAAAATGTGTACGTTTGCGTCAAGGACGCATGGATGATGATACGGTATTTTCGGATAATCCTGTCGAAGTGGCTGGACGTTGGGTTGACGCCGGTGCGAAACGCATTCATTTGGTAGATTTAGATGGCGCGTTTGCTGGTAAACCACGCAATGCTGATGTAATTACTGCAATTGCTAAAGCGTATCCAAATTTGCCCGTACAAATTGGTGGTGGAATTCGTGACGAAGCCACGATTGAAGCCTACTTAAACGCAGGCGTTCAATACGTAATTATCGGTACAAAAGCTGTTCAAGAACCGCAATTTGTTCGTGAAATGGCTACAAAATTTTCTGGTCACGTTATGGTGGGTTTAGATGCAAAAGATGGTAAAGTCGCAACCGACGGTTGGGCGACGGTTTCGCAATTCGACGTAATTGAGTTGGCATTAGAATTTCAAGAAAATGGCGTGGCAGCAATTATTTACACCGACATTTCACGCGACGGGATGATGCAAGGTGTGAACATTGAAGCCACAGCGCGTTTAGCCCGTGCCATTTCGATTCCTGTGATTGCATCGGGTGGTATTACAAACTTGGACGATATTTACGCATTGGGAAAAGTTGCTGCCGATGGCATCATGGGGGCAATTACAGGTCGTGCGATTTACGAAGGCACGCTAGATTTTGCCGAAGGTCAAAGAATTGCGGATGCGTTTTAGGAAATCAAAATGAGTTTAGCCAAGCGAATTATTCCCTGTTTAGATGTTGATAATGGTCGTGTTGTCAAAGGCGTGCAGTTTGTTGATATACGCGATGCCGGTGATCCCGTTGAAATCGCGCGACGTTATGACAGTGAAGGCGCGGATGAAATAACTTTTTTAGACATCACCGCTACGCACGATAATCGCAGCACAATGGTTCATGTTGTCGAACAAGTTGCTAGCGAAGTCTTTATTCCATTAACAGTTGGTGGCGGAATTCGCACATTGGACGATATTCGTCGGATGTTAAATGCTGGTGCGGATAAGGTTGGTATTAACAGCGCGGCAATTTCCAATCCTGATTTTGTGAAAGAAGCGGCAAATAAATTCGGTTCACAATGTATCGTCGTGGCAATTGATGCCAAAAAAGTTAGCGGCGAAGGTGAACCGAATCGTTGGGAAATTTTCACCCACGGCGGACGTAAACCCACAGGTTTAGACGCAGTTGAATGGGCAAAAAAAATGGTGCTTTTCGGCGCGGGTGAAATTTTGTTAACCAGTATGGATAAAGACGGTACGAAATCTGGCTTTAACTTGCCATTAACACGAGCTGTGAGTGAAGCCGTTTCAGTACCTGTAATTGCTTCGGGTGGCGTTGGGTCGTTAGACCATTTAGCCGAAGGTATTTTAGAAGGCAAAGCGGATGCAGTTTTAGCGGCGAGTATTTTTCATTTTGGCGAATACACAATTGAACAAGCCAAACAACGAATGCGTGAGCGGGGAATTGAGGTACGGCTATGAATAATTGGTTAAACGAAATTCGTTGGACAGAAGATGGTTTAATCCCTGTGATTGCTCAGGATGCAGCGAGCGGCAAAGTGTTAATGTTCGCGTGGATGAATCAGGAATCACTGCAACTCACGGTTCAAGAAGGTTATTCAGTTTATTGGTCGCGTTCACGTCAAAAACTTTGGCGTAAAGGCGAGGAATCTGGACATAAACAAAAAATTATCAGCATTCAAATTGATTGTGATGAAGATGTTTTACTTTTGAAAGTTGAGCAAGAAGGCGGTATTGCTTGTCATACTGGACGTGAAAGTTGTTTTTATCGGCAGTTAATCGATGGTGTATGGCAATCTGTCGAAACTGTTTTGAAAAATCCAGCTGAAATTTATCAAACGCTGAAGTAACTATAAAAAAAGGGCGCATTTTGCGCCCTTCCGAAAGATTCTATAAGCCAAAGTTCGTATTTGTGAATTAACTAATTACGCCGTTCAAAATTAACTCCGCGATAGTGTATGTTTCCTCACCATCAGCAAATTCCAAAATCTCCACATTGGTCAAAATATCTTCACCATCATTCACAGTTTCGTCGTTGCCTTGATAGGTGACCACAAATTGTGTGGCATCGTCATTGCGGGTAATTTGATAATCTGTTTGAGGAGCTGTGAAAACGGCAACATCTTCGCCATCGCCACCATCGATAATGTCATTACCATCGCCGCCGGTAATTGTGTCATTACCGCCTTCACCGTTAATCGTATCGTTACCCGCGCCACCATCAAACACATTGGCAGTCTTACCACCATCGATTTCTTGCAACAAATTATTGAATTCGTCACCGGTGCCTTCTTTGGCATTCGCGCCAGATAAGGTTAACATTTCTACATTTGGACTGGTGCTTAAATCGAAATTTATACTGGCAATAATTTGGTCTTCTTCACCGCCAGTTTTGGTTTCAACAATTTTGTCTTGCAGGTTATTCATGTAATAAGTGTCGTTGTCATCACCACCGGTTAACGTATCCATACCCAAACCACCATCCAGCGTATCTGCGCCTTTCCCGCCGATTAACTTATCATTTCCCGCCATTCCTTTGAGAATATTATCGCCAATACTGCCTGTGATTGTGTTGTTATCCGCATTGCCTGTGCCGCTGTTACCTTTGCCTTGAACATCCTTCAAAACTAAATTTTCAATGTTGTCTCCTAAAACGTAGTTCGCGGTACTTTCAACCGTGTCACTTCCACCGGTTTTAGCGTTTTTATTTGTTTCAATCACAATGTCTTTCGCATTATCAACATAGTAATAATCGTTGCCATCCCCGCCAGTCATGTTGTCAACGCCAGCACCACCGATTAACGTATCATTGCCTAAATCGCCGACGATGGTGTCATTGCCTTTGCCACTGTCAAGTAAATCGTTGCCGCTACCACCCAATAATTTATCGTTACCGTCGCCACCTGATAATTCGTCGTTACCATTGCCGCCGTCCAAAGAATCATTACCTGCACCGCCATCTAACAAATCGTTTCCGGCATAGCCTAATAAAGTATCTGCCCCTGCTAATCCCGAAAGATCATCATTTTTATCAGCACCAATAAGTTTGTTATTTCCAGAATCGCCTTTTTTAGTAATACCGTTAACGACAATGCTAGGACTAACTGCACCCGTTTCTAAGCTCGTTTTCGATTCTGCAAAATTTAAATCGTCGATATAGCTAACCTTAACGCTGATGTTTTTACCGATGTCTGTTTTGGTGAGCGTGTAGGTTTCCAAGCTGGCATTTTTAATCGCAACGCCATTACTCAACCATTGATAATTAAACTCGCCCAACCCGTCCACATCTTTTAACGTATTCGTTAGCGATAGCACAGTATTAACTTTCGCTGCCCCTTGAATTTTCACGTCGCCAGTCGGTTTGTGATTCACGATTTCAGCTACGCTGGTATCATTTACGCGGATTGAAAGTGTTTGCGTAGGCTCGTCGGTAAGCGTCAACGTTAAGTCTTCATTGCCTTCAGTGATTTTGTCTTTCGCCAACGCTAAACTCAAACTGGCTTTGCCATTGGCATCAATAATAAACTGGGATTCGGGCAAACCACCCGTTATATCATCGTCAGAAATTGTGCCATCAAAGTTAAAATCAACGATGCTTTTAGCTGGTAAATTTGTAGTTACGAGTTTGAACGTAAGCGTTTCACCCTCGTTGAGTTCCGTTTTATTCGCCGTCAAGCTATACGTTGGTGCAGAAACTGCGATTAAATCTGTCGCATCGCTAGTCACACTTTCAGAATTTTTTAAACCATCAATATAACTAGCTGTGACACTAATGGCTTTACCTAAATCTGCTTTTGTTAACGTGTAATTTTCCTGTGTCGCGCCACTAATCGGTGTGCCATTTTTTAACCACTGATATGACATCGCACCTAAACCATCGGCATCATTTAACGTATTTTGAACAGTCAGAATTTGACCGATTTTTGTGTCACCAATAATGGTAATTTCGCCAATGGGTAGATTATTTATTTTAGGGATTATGGTGTTTGCGTTACTGGTATCATTTACATTAACAGTGACGCTTTGGCTAGGATCATTTTGCAATGTGGCGATTAAATTTTCTTTACCTTCCGTCAATTTGTCATTCAAAAATGAGACTGCAACAGTTCCTATGCCATCTTTGCCAATCCAAACGCTTTTTGGAGATAACATTCCATTCACAACATCAGCACTGGTGATACTGCCACTAAAATTAAGTGGCATATTGATATTGCTTTCAAGCGGCACGTTGGTAGTAGCGATTTTAAAATAAACACTTTCGCCTTCGTTAACATCAACCCTATCTACAGTTAATGAATAAATTGGCTTAACCGGTTGCACAAATAATGACGGGCTAGGTATCTTTTCAAAGTTGCCTAAGCCATCCGTGTAACTGACTTTGACACTGATATTTTTGTTCGCATCTTCGGGGACTAAGGTGTAATTTTGCTGCGTTTTACCGTTGATAATCGCGCCGTCACTCATCCATTGATAATTCATCACACCCAATCCATCCAAATCCTGAATGTTAGATGTATTCGCAAACAATGTTTGCCCAACTTTCGCTTCACCGTTGATGATGACATTGCCCGTAGGTGGATTATTCATCGGGTCGTTGACGTTAATCGTTACGAATTTTGTTGGGTCATTCGACAATGTCAAAATCAAATTTTCAGTGCCTTCGGTGAGCTTGTCTTTAGCAAAAGTGATAGGCAGTTTTGTCGTGCCACTAGCATCAACAAAAAATGTGTTTGGAATCAGACCATTCGCCATATCAACTGGTGTCACGCTGCCACTGGCATTAAAATTAACCGCAGTACCTGCGGGAACGTTGGTAGTTTGTAAAATCAAATTCACCGTGTCGCCTTCATTCACGTTGAATTTATCGACATTTAAAAAGTACGTTGGTTTTACTGGCTGTGGCACAAATAACGGCGCACTAGACAGCTGTTCAAAATTGCCTAAACCATCCGTGTAAACAACGCTGACGCTGATATTTTTAT
>JAQTOX010000010.1:0-28799 GCA_028713055.1 Methylococcales bacterium
AACCTTTGATTTCGGTTTAAGTGCCGACGTGGATTACACCTTCACAACAGGCGAACAAGATTCTGAAAAATTAGATCGAATGGTCGGAATGACTAACACACCTGAACACATGATTAAGAGTAACTTTCTTTACAATTTTGATAAATTTACAGCACGTTTTACAGGGCGGTGGTTTGACAAGATACGCGCTCATGAATCGAATTCAATGTATAAAGGTGGGACTATGCACGGTGCAACGATTTTTGATGCAAATTTGCATTATGCCCTTCAATTAAAATCCGCAGAATGGAGCCTTGATTTAGGTGTCACAAATTTACTCGATACGAAATACTACACGATTGATGTAAATGATAGCTTCGTCGGCGATTTGCCGCATTTGCCGCAAGAAACACGCAGAGTGTATTTCACCGTTGGTTTGTCTTTCTAAAATGGTGACGCGAATGATTTGTTACGGCTGCAATTCTACAATTCGGACTTTGCGTGTATTGATTTTATTTGTGGGAATTTCGTTTTATGCTGCGCCAATTTTCGCTGATGATTCTTCTAATGAACGTGAAAATAAAATCAAAATTGCTTATTTATATCATTTTGCTCAATTCACTGAATGGACAACAAAACCATCCATTTTTAATTATTGTGTTTATGAAGACACATCCTTCAGTGAATTATTAAAAAATGCCTATGTTGGAAAAACACTCGGCGAAACAACGATTGGCGTACGTTCGGTTTATGCTCAATCCGATTTCGATGATTGCCAATTGGTTTTCTTTCCGCATTCAGTTTCAGCAGAATTACTGACCAAGATGAATAAAAAACCCATTCTTTCAGTCGGTACACAAAGAAATTTCTCTCAATTCGGCGGCATTATTTCTTTATTTGAAGACAATCAAAAAATCTATTTTTTCATCGATAACATTTCAGCCTTACATTCAGGTTTAAAAATAAACTCTCAATTATTGTCACTTTCGAAAGAGCCGCCGTTATGATTTTTCGAAATCATTCAATTAAAGCAAAACTAATCTTTGTTGCCGCGTTGAGCAGTAGCGTCGCTTTACTTGCGTTCAGCTTAATTTTATTTTTTTATGAAACAACCTTCGTCAAAAAAGACTTAATTCGTAATCTCCAGATTCAAGTTAACATTATCGCCGAAAATAGTTTGGCATCGCTGGCGTTTATGGATGAGACGACCGCGCAAAAAACGTTGAGTGCGCTTAAATTCAATCCCGATATTTTATATGCGGGTTTATATAATACTCAGCAGCAAATTTTGGGAACATATCGCCAAGAAAACTATCTCGATAAACCCACATTTCAAAACAACGAATTAAAACAAGTTCCTCATTTGCAGCAAACTAAAAATTTTGTCCAAATCACGCATCCTGTATATTTAAACGGTGAATTGCTCGGTTATTTGGTACTAAATGCTAATTTTTCATCGCTCGATAAAAAATTACATGAATATGTCATTATTATCCTGACAGCATTTCTCATAACCTTAATGATGGCATTGTATTTATCGTCCTATTTGCAGCGCATTGTACTTAGTCCAATCGTCCATTTTGCTGATTTTATTCATCAAGTTGCGAAATCGAAAATATACAGTGTTCAGGCAGCGAAAGAATCAGATGATGAAATTGGTCATTTAGTCGATGCGTTTAATGACATGATGGCGGAATTGAATTTGAGTTTTCAAAAACGCAGTGAAGTTGAACAAACGTTGTCGCACCATTTGAATCATTTGCAGGAAATTGTAGATGAGCAAACATTGGATTTGCAGCACAGCGTTAAAATAGCGGATGCGGCGAATCGTTCTAAATCGGAATTTTTAGCGAATATGAGCCATGAAATTCGCACGCCGATGAATGCCATTATGGGAATGACATATTTAGTGCAGCGCACTGAATTGACCAATCAACAGCGTAATTATGTAGACAAAATAAACGCCGCAACACAGGCGTTACTTAACATCATCAACGATATTTTAGATTTTTCGAAAATTGAAGCGGGTAAATTGACGCTGGAAAATACCGCTTTTTCTTTGGATAAAATGTTAGCTAATTTACTTGATTTGCTCAAAATAAAGGCAGAACAAAAAAACATTCAATTGTCGTTTGTTGTTTCACCCAACACACCCCGTCAATTGCTGGGTGATGCTTTGCGTTTAGGACAGATTTTGATTAACTTGATTAGCAATGCCGTGAAATTTACCGAGCAAGGTGGGGTCATCTTATATGTCGAATCCGAAGCTGTTCTTGAGAACATGGTCGAGTTACATTTTAGTGTGAAAGATACGGGCATTGGCATGACTGATGAGCATATTGAGAAATTATTTCAACCTTTTGCCCAAGCCGATAATTCGATTACGCGCCAATATGGCGGTACTGGGTTAGGGCTGACAATTTGTCGGCAATTAGCACAATTGATGGGCGGTGAAATTAGTGTATCGAGTGTGTTAGGTGTAGGGAGTACATTTACGTTTAAGATACCACTCGCGCTTGCTTGTCCATTGACGACTTGTCAATTTACTACCTGTCAACTCGCACAAGTCAATGGCGATAACGTAACTTACGACGAACTTTTACCAAACTACAACTACACCACACAACGCATTTTGCTAGTGGAAGACAATGAAATCAATCAACAAGTCGCCATGGAACTGCTAACATCAATGGGGTTGCATGTTGATTTGGCGAACAATGGTAAAGAAGGCGTAGCTCGCGCATTGGCGGAACCGTTTGATTTGATTTTGATGGATATTCAGATGCCCGTTATGGACGGTCTAACAGCAACACAACACATTCGAGCAGTAGAATCGTTAGCAAATTTGCCGATTGTGGCAATGACAGCCCATGCAATGCAGGGCGATCGAGACAAAAGTTTAGCGGCGGGCATGAATGATCATATTACAAAGCCAATCGAATTAGAAAAACTGATTACTACACTCAATCGTTGGCTAAAAATGGATTCGTATAAATTGTCTACTGCGGCAGCGACTTTGCCAGACGATTTACAATTTAACCTGTTGCCTATCACATTGCCACCATTTGATTTGGTACAAGCGTTAAAATTCAGTAATCAAAGCGCGGCTTTATTGCATCGATTATTGTTAAATTTTCGCAGTCACTACGCAAATTCAGCAAATGAATTAACATATTTGATTGATATGCAAGATTTTACGTCTGCTGGACAATTGATTCATTCTCTCAAAGGTGTTGCCGGTACGTTAGCCGCAAACGAGTTAGGTTATGCGGCAAGCGAATTAGAAATTGCTCTTTATACACAACAGATTGAAGATTTAACCCCGTTACTTCGCAATCTAACAAAAACATTGACGACAGCGATTGAAGCAGCAATGACATTACCATTATTACCAGAACAGAATAATAACCTCGGCGAAAAATTGGATACGGGTGTACTACAAAAACTCCTCAAACAACTGCACGCAGCATTAGCGAGTAATCATTTTAATGCGACAGAAATTTTTGATCAGCTCAAGCCGCATTTACTTTCCCTAAATCTGCATAAAGAGGTTGCTATGCTAACGAATCACTTAGAACAATTAGATTTTCAACAAGCGTTACCGGTACTGGTGCATATTCACGAATTGTTAATCGATGGAAAAACAACATGAATTCTCAAATCACCCTGCCTGCACGCTTACTGATTGTTGATGATGATCCTATTAACATTCGATTACTTGCCCATCTTTTTGAAGATTACGATGTGTTGTTTGCGACTACGGGTAAAAAAGCACTGGAAATTGCTCTACATGAACAACCCGATTTAATTTTACTTGATGTGATGATGCCGAAAATGAATGGTTACGAAGTATGCCGGCGATTAAAAGCCGATTCACTTACTGCCGATATTCCAGTCATTTTTATCACCGCGCATTCGGATGTTAATGAAGAGATTCGCGGTTTGGAAGTAGGTGCAGCGGATTATATTAGCAAACCTTTTTGTCCGGGCGTAGTCAAAATCCGTGTACGTAATCAAATTGAGTTGAAACATGCCCGCGAAAAACTTACTCGACTTGCGATTACTGATGGGTTAACAGGCATTGCAAATCGCCGCTGTTTTGATGAACAACTCGCACATGAATGGCATCGCGCCACCCGCACAAATCAATCGTTAGCTCTTGCAATGATTGACGTGGATTGGTTTAAAAAATATAACGATCATTATGGACATCAAGCCGGTGATGATTGTTTACGTCAAGTTGCAATGGTTTTAACACATAGCGCAAAACGCGACAGTGACTTTGTTGCACGTTACGGTGGCGAGGAATTTGCGTTAATTTTGCCAATGACACACCACGAAACTGCGTTAATTGTTATGGGAAATGTGTGCCGCGCGTTAAGTAATTTGGCGTTACCCCACGCACTATCTGAGTTTGGCAAAGTGACAATCAGTGCGGGGGTTGCCGTGCGTATGCCGGATGAATATGAAACAGCTGAAAACTTGGTAAGCCACGCCGATGCAGCGTTGTACACCGCTAAACATCAGGGACGAAATCAAGCGGTATTGTTTTCAAATAATAATTTAACCGAATTTTAACGCGGTAAATACTGCTTCATAATCTGGCTCATGAGCAAGTTCTGGTACGAGTTGCGTGTATAAAATTTTGTTATGTTCATCAATAATCACAACAGCGCGAGCGGTCACGCCAGTCAACGCGCCATCAATAATTTGCACACCGTAATCGGTGGCAAATGTGCTGCGAAAGGTCGACAACGCGACAACATCCTGTAAGCCTTCAATTTCGCAAAATCGACATTGAGCAAACGGTAAATCTGCCGAGATGACTAAAATTACGGTGTTTTCTAAAGTCGCAGCTTTTTGATTAAATTTTCGTGCTGAAGCCGCACACGTTGGCGTATCTAAACTGGGAACGATATTTAAAATTTTACGTTTCCCCGCATAATTCGAGAGTGACACGTCTTCAAGTTCGATATTTGCCAATAAAAAATCCGGTGCGTCACTGCCAACTGCCGGTAATTCGCCACAAGTTTGAACGGGGCTGGCTTGGAATGTAATAGTTGCCATCAAAAATCCTCTGTAAAAAATTAAACTGAAATGAATTTTAACCCAATAATCAGTAGCAATATTGCTAAAATCGGACGTAAAAATCGTTCTGGCAATTTTGCACTCAAATGACTGCCTACCCAGATGCCGGGTAATGAACCAATCAGCAAACTACCTAATAACACAAAATCAACATTCCCTAACATCCAATGACCAAAACCCGCAATAGCCGTTAAGGGAATTGCGTGCGCTAAATCTGTACCGACGATTTTTACTGTCAACATTTTGGGATATAAAAAAAGCAATACGATTGTTCCCAACGCGCCTGCACCGACTGACGTGAGCGTAACTAAAATACCCAAAATAGCACCGGTTAAAACCGTTGCTGGAATTTGCCACCGATCAAATCGTCCACGTTTAATTTCGTCTATTTTTTCATTTTCAGCCAGAATTTCTTCGATTTCTTCTTCGGCGACAATTCCGTTATTTTTATCGCGACGAATCAAAATACTACGTACCAAAATCGATGCTGCCGTTAATAATAATGCCACACCCAACGTCATGGTAATCATACCGGTGGTTTCTTTACCGATACTAGCGAAATGATTCAAAACAAATAACGTTGTCACCGCAAAGGGCAAACTACCTAACGATAACCAACGAACAATGCGCCAATCGACAGAACTGTGTTTCGTATGATGCACCCACACGCCGCTTGTTTTTGTCAACGCCGCGAAAAGCAAATCTGTTCCGACGGCAGTGGCGGGTTTGAAGCCGAACAGAAAAACGAGTAATGGAGTCATTAACGACCCACCACCAACACCCGTTAAGCCCACTAACACACCAACTAATAAACCCGAAACGATGTAACCGCCTAATAAATGTAAATCCATGAAGTTCTCTTTAAAAATTGTTCAAAATCTAACTATTCGGTGCATCGTAGATAAAACAACGAAAAAAGGAAAATGCAATTTGCGATGGCCATCAAAAATTGCATAAATATTTAAATGGCAATGTGTTTAACACCTTTTAATCGCGCCACGTTCCAATGTTGAATCGCCCATTCCAAAACGTTACCTACATTCTCATTTTGTAATTCAAACGGCGGCATTTGTTTGAGCCAATCAAGCAATTGAAATAACACTCGATTCGGAGCGGTTAAATCAACAGCGGTGGCCAGTGTTTGTTTGCTAAGTTTATGACCTTTGGCATCAACAAGAATTGGAACATGTAAATAGTTTGGTGCAGGAAGATGTAAAAGATGCTGCAAATAAAGTTGCTTCGGTGTGGCATTTAGCAAATCCATACCGCGTACAACATGATTAACCGCTTGTCGTGCATCATCGAGAACGACGGCGAACGGATAGGCAATGATATTGTCTTTGCGTTTCAAAATGAAATCACCATGTTGCGTAGCTAAATTTTGCGAAATCCAACCTTGTAAAATGTCATCGAAAATAATCTGTTGGTCATCAGTTTTAATGCGTAAGGAATGTGGCAAATCGGGAGAAATACATTGATAACGGCAGGTTTGCGCGTAAATATCAGTTAAATTTTTACGTGAACATTGGCAACGGTAAATTTTCCCACTCGTTATGAAGTCCGCCAACACGGCGTGATAATCATCAAGATGCCAACTTTGATAATCGACCTCGCCATCCCAATGTAAACCAAGTGTTTCAAGCGTTTGTAAAATGTGAGTTGTCGCGCCAGCCACATTTCGCGGCGTATCTAAATCATCAAATCGCAACCGCCATAAACTATGATGAGAACGCGCCTCTAAAAAACTTGCCAGCGCAGTATAAACTGAACCTAAATGAAGATGACCGGTCGGTGAAGGTGCAAACCGACCGGTATAATGCGGGGTAAGCATTAGCCCATTTGTCTTTCACGAATTTCATCGAGCGTTTTGCAATCGATACACAACGTCGCTGTCGGTCTCGCTTCCAAACGTCGAATACCTATTTCAATACCACAGGTTTCACAATAACCGTAATCACCTGAATCAATATCTTTGAGAGCGTCTTCGATTTTTTTAATCAACCGACGTTCGCGGTCACGGGTACGTAATTCCAAACTGAATTCAGATTCCTGCGTAGCACGATCATTAGGATCGGGGAAGTTTGCTGCGTCGTCTTGCATGTGTAGAACAGTACGATCAACTTCGTGCATGAGTTCTTTTTTCCAATTATTAAGAATGCCCTCAAAATGTTTCAATTGAGCTTCATTCATATATTCCTCGCCATCTTTTTCGTTATACGGCTCGAAACTAAACGGGGATGCGTGGGCTTTGGCTGTGTTGGTCATCAATAATTCCTAACAAGATTTTAAAACCGCGCATTTTTAGCAGAATAGCGTGGGGTAAGCAAGATAAAACCACTGCCAGTTTATTTCTAAGTTAAATATCGGTTAACTAAATCTTGAGCGAGTAATTCAGCAATTGTTATATCGCACACACTTTCCAAGCCTTTCCATGCGGGAACGCTGTTAATTTCAATAACATTTAATTTCCCTGTGCTATCTTCAAGAATATCCACACCTGCATAATCCATATTTAATAATTTCGTCGCTTGAATCGCCAAAGCAATCATTTCGACTGTAGGTTCAATCCGTTCACATGTTGCACCTTTTGCAACATTATTAAGCCACGATTTACCACGTCTTCGCATAGTTGCAACAACTTTATTGTTGATTACAAACACTCGATAATCTGAAAAACCTTCGCCAGCACACAGTACAAAATGTTGTAAATAATAAACGCCGTGACTGCTTGTTAACCAAGGTAAGTCTGTCATTTTTTCAATACGACGGATGCCTTCGCCTTGCGAACCAAATAATGGTTTACTAATGACAAAATGACCTTGCGAAAGTTCATTTTTGACTACATCTAACGCAGTATTTCTATCACGTAAAACCCATGTAGATGGTGTTTCCAGTCCTGCGTGGTGCAATAAAAAACTGGTCATTGCTTTATCAACGCTACGTTCAATCGCACTTGCGTTGTTATAAACGGGAATGCCCATAATTTTCAGCGCGTGCAAAAAGTCCAAATACAAAACGACTTCTTCCAACGAACCACCTGGAACACCACGTACAAAAACGGCAATGGGTAATTCAGTTTCAAATTCAGGAATAAAAAGTGGTAACGCCTGATCTTTAAGATTAAAACGGCATTCTGTTAGTGACACAAACACACTGTCATAACCTAAATTTTTGAAGGCATGTTGTAATTGTTTGCCGTGCCAGCCAGCATCGTCAGTAAAAATAGCAATTTTTGGAATAGTCATAAGTGTAATTCTGCGATAATGTTGCTTCAAATGATAACAAAACTGAGCGGGGTTTTGTGATTCGCCTACTTTTAAACTTATCTATTTAAAAAAATGACTGAACTCAAAGACAATTCATTGCAAAATTACCTCGATACTTTAGCCAGTAAATCCGCCACACCAGGTGGTGGAAGTGCTGCCGCGTTAATGGGTGCACAAGCGGCGGCTCTAACTAGCATGGTGTGTAATTTAACGATTGGTAAACCGAAATACGCTGAAGTTGAAACCGAAATGCAAACGTTATTGGAAAAATCGGAAATCTTGCGTGAAGAATTGACCAACATGATTAAAGCGGATGTAGATGTTTTCAATCGTTTAATGGAGACTTACGCGCTGCCAAAAGAAACGGATGATGAAAAAGTGGCGCGTAGTTCGGCGATTCAAACCGTATTAAAAGACGCAACCGATGTTCCATTAAGTTGCGCGAAAGCCTGTGCCGAAGTGATTACATTAAGTCGAATTGCTGCTGAAAAGGGCAGTGTTTCTGTAATTAGTGATGCCGGTGTTGCTGTGATGTCAGGTTATGCTGCATTAAAAAGTGCCGCGTTGAATGTTTATATCAATGCCGCAAGCTTAAAGGATAGAGATTTTGCAGACGAAAAAATAGCCGAGTTAACGGCTGTTTTGAATGGGGCAGAAATTGCCAGCCAAGAGATTTATGAGTTGGTTAAAAGTCGGCTGTAACTTGCCAACCGGAAAGTGGGCGCGAATTTATTCACACCCACTTTTGAAATTATGCACCCCACGTTCTCACGTCGCCGGTATCTAAATGAACGAAATTAGATGCCGAATAATAACCGACACCGCCACGTTGCATCGATAACGCCGCATCTCGAATTGTACTAGCATCGTAACCGTGCAACCGAATATCAACAGCACGACCTTGCATATGTAGACTATGTTTCGCCACGCCGTCGCCGTGACGCCGCAAATTTGCATTAGTTTCAGGTGAACGATAGCCCGAGATAACGTTAAACGGACGGCTCACACCTAAACGCAATTTTAAATCATAAAGCTGATCAAGCAACGCGGGGTCAATTGGATGAATGTCGCCAGTGTGATAATCCCGCAAAACGTAATCAATTTCTTGTAACGCATCTTCGATATATAAACCACGTTCAAAATAGGTCAAATGCAACCGATCGCCAGTATGTGAATTTTGTAACGAAATCATTTTTGATGGAATTTGTCGTGCAAAATACTGACGGTCTTCGTAAGTATCTAATACCACTGCGTCGTCGCGGTACAGCCGACTGCGTGTCGGTTTATGCGAAGCGAGTTGAATACGACTGTGTTTTGAATGTTTGTGATGATTACCATGAGAATGATGGGCGGCAAGTTGCTCATGAACATGACCACTTTTTTTTGCTAAACGATTTGAAATCGTATTTTTTAATTTTTGATGCGATTTTGTGGCAATACGAGTTGTCTTACCGCTGGATTTTTGTACTGTTTTTCGTGCCGCAAAATGTTTTGCTCTGGCACTTGCTATGCCTGTTCCCGCCAAAAATAGCAATGAACCACACGCCAGATTTGTTAAGAATTTACGTCGAGAAGACAAAATTTCTTTGTCGCCGGCGGCTAGATTTTCTAGTGTTAAACTTTGCATAATGGGTCTTTAAAAAGTAATACCTAATTGTACTCATTGTCATGACGTAATCTTAAATACGCCTTAAATTTTTCCTAATGATAACGACTAAAATAGCGATTGCAAGTTACACCAACGTCCTAAATAACTTGCAATCACTCGCAATTACCTAACGTTTGAAGGCTAACACACTTTGTTCCCTAAAGTTTTCTAAGTCATAAACGTTAAGCTGATTATTCGACAACGTGTATAAATTCGACTCAATCCGCAAAATTCTATCGACAAAATAATTGCCGTAATCATACGTACCATAGTCACCGTAATTGATTGTCACATTTGTTGTAATGGGGAGCTGTGACAATTTAGCTTTTTCAATAAAGCCTTTTCCAGGCGTGACTTCATAAATATATGCACCTTGCCACGTGCCATTGCCATAATTCCAAGGATTTTTACTGTCAAAACTTGTTGATAATTCATGTAAATCGACAGGAAAACCAAACAAATGTTTTTCGGCATCCCAATACAACGCTTTATGGTTACTGAGTAATGGTGAGTCTGTACCTTTATCACCAATCGAAACGTTATATAACTCTTGCGGATTTTTCATATCCGAAACATCAAACAACGCCATTTTTAAACCTAAAGGCACAGCACTACCACTTTCAGTGACATAAGCATCTCTACCAAAACCAATCAGATGATTCTCATCGTAAGGGTGCAAATAATCGCTATAACCAGGGATTTTCAATTCGCCTGCAACAAAAGGATGTTCGGGTACCGTCAAGTCAATAGCAAATAATGGATCAAGTTGTTTAAACGTCACAATGTAACAACGATTCCCCATGAAACGGGTCGAATAAATTTTCTCGCCTTTCGCTAAATTTTCGAGTTTACCGACGGTTTGCATATCTTTATTCAATACGAAAAGTGAATTATGCGATTCACTTGTGCCGCTATACCAACTTTGCGTTGTCGTGGCGATGCGGAAATAATCACTATTTTCATCCATCGAGAATTGATTTAATGGCGTGCCTCCAACTTCACCGGCAGCGGCAAAGTTCACCGCACCTTTATCGATACCGAACTTGTAAATTTGCGTACTAACACTGTCTTGCGGCACAACATCACTACTACCACCATAGTTATATTTGGATGCCGACAGATACAGATTTTGCATCGACGCATACACCAGCTCGCCCGAACCTAAATAGGCTTTCGTGGTGATGGCTTTATCGGGTTGCACCAAATTTACGCTAGCAACTACAACGTAATCTGGTTCAACAAAATCAGGAAAATAAGATAAATCTGCAACATTCATCAAGCGTGTTGTCATTTTACCTGCTTTATTTTCGACAATGCTTGGCAACATATCGGCAGCTTTAATCGTTGTCGCGCTAGTGTCGCCATACATGTAATAACGAGGATAAGTGCGTGTCACGAAATACAAATTATCACCAATGCGACGCGAATCTAAGTAATCACCATCAATTGCTACGTCTCGTATTTGTTTAGGATTTGCGTGATCACTTACGTCATAAATTAAAGCTCGAGTCTGCGAATAACCACCCCACCAATTCCAGTAGCTGTAAGCCATTTTACCGGTTGTGTCGGGTTGCGCCAAAGTTTGCCACGCTGAACCAATAACGACTAATTTGCCATCTTTAATATAAATTCCCGACGCGGTGAAATTTGCATCGGGTAGAACAATATCAGCAGTTTGCGTAAGCTCAACAACAGGATGACCTTTCACAACGCGAATTACACCATTATGAATTTGATAAATGTAACCGTCATTGCCCACTTTTACGATGTCACTTTCATCCACACCTTGCACCTGAATGTTAGTGTCCGAATGACTGACTGGTGAAGTTGTTGGAGCTGCAGCCGTTTCACCACTGTCTACGCCGCCGACTTTGTCAACGACGGGAGCTTCTGCCATTAAAGGCGGAGCCATATCGTTGTAATAATAGGGATAACTATAAAAACGATTGGTTTTATGTTTCATAAGCAAATTTGCCAACGTCAACCGAGACGTAATTTTTTGCGGTTTTAACTTGCTCTCAACAGGTTTTACAACTGTTGCCGCCACCGTCGCCGTGGCAAAAATAGGTTGTGCGGCAACAGTAAAAAGTAAGCCACTCGCCAAAAGCAATAAGCCTTTATTTCGATGATTTAACATAATGAAACCTCTCAAAATAGAATGAAAATACAACATGAACAACTTAACAACGTTGTGTTTAACTTTACTCTTTTTATTCGCGTTATCAAGGTCAAAAGTGTGGCTGTTACAATGCACTTTTCAACAATTGGTAAAGGTGAGGATTCAACACGTGTTAAGAATTGGACAAGGTTATGATGTACATCGGTTTAAAGACGGTGGTGATGTTATTCTGGGTGGGGTAAAAATTCCGTATGAACGTGGATTAGAAGCGCATTCTGATGGTGATGTGGTGTTACACGCTTTATGTGACGCATTGCTTGGAGCAGTAGCAATGGGCGATATTGGCAGACATTTTCCTGACACCGATCCAAATTTCAAAGGTGCAGACAGTCGTGTTCTGTTGCGCCATGTTTATACGTTAATTCAAAACAAAGGTTATTGCTTGGGCAATGCTGATATTACGATTATTGCCCAAGCTCCAAAGATGTCGCCACATACAGCTGAAATGTGTGCGAATATTGCCACAGATTTGTGTGTTGCCATCGATTGCATCAATGTAAAAGCGACGACCACGGAAAATCTTGGTTTTGAAGGACGAAAAGAAGGAATTGCTGTACAAGCAGTCGTTTTACTTTTAAAAGACGTTGCGGAATCGTAAGAGAATATGCACCAATAAATTCAGTTCGCAAAAAAGCAGGTGACAATGAACGATAGTATATTTAACAAAAATAAGTTAGCCGACCTTTATCGCAATGCCTGCGAAGTCGAATTACAAGCGTTTAAACCCGGCAATGTCAGTATTTACTCCGAAGGTCACGACATGACAGTAGATGATTTTCGACGTAGTGCTGAGGTTAGCGCGTTGTCGCTTTGTGAAGCAAATTATTCGCTGGGCGAAAAAATTTTTTACGCAGTCAAAGCCACTCGCGATGCGGTAGGTTGCAATACAAATTTAGGAATTATTTTGTTATGTGCGCCATTGATTCATGCGGTACAAAATTATCCTAATTTAGGGTTACGTGCTGCATTATCAAAAGTTTTAAACAATACAACAATTGATGATGCAAATTGGTCGTTTAAAGCAATTACGTTGGCTTCGCCTGGTGGTTTAGGCGAAGTCAACAAACAAGACGTTAATCAAAATTCGACTGTTACCTTACAAGCCGCCATGCGTCTATCATCTACAAAAGATAGAATCGCGTTGCAGTACGTTAGTGATTATAAAGATATTTTCGATTTAGGTGTTTTCAGTTATACTTGCGCCTTCAATCGGTGGGGAGAGCAGAGTTGGGCGGCAGTCGCAGTTTATGCGAGTTTGTTGAGTCAATTTCCTGATAGTCATATCGAGAGAAAATTTGGGAGTCGGTACTCTGCAAGGGTAGCAACTATGATGCGAGAGCTTAGTGATGAGCTACGAATCGTAAATGACCCTGAACAGGTTAAGCCGCTGCTTTATCAGATGGATGCAGAGCTTAAATCACACGGTTTGAATCCAGGCACATCGGCTGATTTGACGGTGGCTACAGTCTTAACCGCATTTTTAGAATGTTCTCTCTGTAAGTAGAGACAAACCTCGGAGACATGAGTAATGTCGATAGTAAACTCAGTTTTATCATTTTTTTGTTCAAAGGAGAAAAGTAACATGGCTAAAATCAATAACTTGCGCGTTGGTGAATCATTAGTAGGCGAAGGCAATGAAATCGCTCACATCGATTTAATCATCGGACCACGTGGTTCAGCAGCTGAAACTGCTTTTGCAACCGCTTTAACAAATAACAAAGACGGTTTTTCTACTTTGTTAGCTGTTGTTGCACCAAACTTGATGGTTAAACCAGCCACGATTTTATTCAACAAAGTAACAATCAAAGGTGCAAAACAAGCCGTTCAAATGTTTGGTCCAGCACAACGTGCAGTTGCAATGGCTATTGCTGATTCTGTTGAAGATGGCACAATCCCAGCTGACGAAGCTGATGATTTGTTCGTTTCTGTCGGTGTATTCATTCATTGGCAAGCTGAAGACGACGCGAAAATCGAAGAATTCAACTACAAAGCAACTAAAGAAGCATTGAAACGCGCTATTGACGGCTCACCAACTGCGAAAGAAGTTGTTGCTGCGAAAAAAGAAGCAAAACATCCGTTTGCTGCAAACAGCGTTTAATTCAATTTAAGCCGCACGGCTTAATTCGAATCAAACAAAAATACCCTCCTTTCACGAGGGTATTTTTTTGCCTAAAGTTTGGCAATATCCGCCTTTGTGATTGCACCAGAATGTAATGCACTTGCCACTAAAACCCGTTTAATCCCAAATGTTTTAAGCTGTTCAACGTCATCAATACTTCGCACCCCACCAGCCGCAATAAAATTATTCTGTAGATATTTGTGTTTAAATTTCATCAATAAATCAACGTCCACACCTTGCGAACTGCCTACGCGATTCAAAGTCATCACAATCACATTTTCTGACCAAAATTCAGTTTGTATAAAAAGTTTTTTCGTTCCAAGCATTTCACCATTCGAGCCATAATCTAACGATAAAACAAATCGTTTTTCAAAATTCGCAAGCTCATAAAAATTGCCATCTGTAAAACATTCGCTACCCAAAACTGGAAAATAATTTGGTGGAAAAATCTGCGCTTTTTGATAGCCCGCATCAACCCAAAATGTAATTTTGGGGAAATCGTTCTGCACATCTTGAAGTAAATCAACATGACTGCCCTGCCCTGTGATCGCATCTAAATCGGCGATATAAAATGTATCGAAAGCGTGTAATTGCAAAAAACCATGCAGCACTGAATAAATATCTGCATTCAACGTGAGTACACTTTTTATCGGTTGATATTGTTCACGCTGTCCATGTTTGGCATGAACAACGACACCACTTTTTAAATCGATAACAGGGATTAGTTTTATTTTATTCACTAAATTTTAAACAACTCCAAAAACTATATTAAAACCACATAAAAACGCCCCATTTCTGGGGCGTTCTTTGTGAAGCTAAAAACGAGAGATTTTAATTACAAACTGTAATACATGTCGTATTCAACAGGATGTGTACTCATACGTAAACGAGTTACTTCTTCCATTTTCAACGCAATGTAAGCGTCAATCACGTCATTGGTAAATACGCCACCTTTAGTTAAGAATTCGCGATCTGCATCCAAAGCGTCTAAGGCTTGGTCGAAAGAATGACAAACTTGTGGGATATTTTTTTCTTCTTCTGGTGGTAAGTCATACAAATCTTTGTCCATCGCTTCACCTGGATGGATTTTATTTTGAATACCGTCTAAGCCCGCCATCAACATTGCAGAAAACGCCAAGTATGGGTTTGCGGTTGAATCAGGGAAACGCACTTCGATACGACGACCTTTTGGGTTACGTACAAAAGGAATACGAATTGAGGCAGAACGGTTACGTGCCGAATAAGCCAACATAACAGGTGCTTCAAAACCTGGAACTAAACGTTTGTAGCTGTTAGTTGAAGCGTTAGTGAAAGCGTTTAATGCTTTTGCGTGTTTGATGATACCGCCGATGTAGAACAATGCTGTTTCAGACAAACCACCGTACAAATCACCTGTGAATAAATTCACACCGTCTTTCGACAAAGATTGGTGAACGTGCATACCGCTACCGTTGTCACCAACTAACGGTTTAGGCATAAAAGTCGCCGTTTTGCCATAAGCGTGTGCAATGTTTGCGATAACGTATTTCAATTCCAAAACTTCGTCTGCTTTTTTAACTAACGTGTTGAAACGTACACCGATTTCACATTGACCTGCGGTCGCAACTTCATGATGGTGAACTTCAGTAACCATGCCCATTGTTTCCAATGTTTGGCACATTGCCGAACGTATGTCTTGGAATGAATCGACTGGTGGCACAGGGAAATAACCCCCCTTCACACCTGGACGATGACCTGTGTTTCCATCTGGATAAACTTTTTCAGCATTCCAACCCGCTTCTTCAGAATCGATTTTGTAGAATGTGCCGCTCATATCTGCACCCCAACGCACGTCATCAAAAATGAAAAATTCATTTTCGGGACCGAAGAATGCGGTGTCTGCAATGCCTGTTGATTTCAAATATTCTTCCGCACGGTGTGCTAAAGAACGTGGGTCACGTTCGTAACCTTGCATATTTTTAGGTTCGATAATATCGCAACGTAAAATCAATGTGTTGTCATCGAAGAATGGATCCATAACTGCTGAACTTGGATCTGGCATTAAAATCATGTCAGATTCGTTGATATGTTTCCAACCTGCGATAGACGAACCATCAAACATATTACCGTCTTCAAAAGTATCTTCGTCAATTGTGTGTGCAGGGAAAGTAACATGTTGTTCTTTGCCACGAGTATCGCAAAAACGGAAATCAACGAATTTTACTTCGTTGTCTTTAATCATTTTAAGTACGTTTGCTACAGACATTTAAAGCGTCTCCTTAGTAATTATTATTGAATAATCGGTGCGTTTAATTCACAACCATGATAACGATAACATTTTTTTTAAATGTAGCCACTAAAAAAATAACGCTTGAAAGCGCGTATTTTCATGGGTATTGCACCAAAATAAAACATGAAATGTTTACTTTGCGTCATTACAGTGCGTATTTTGTTTTAAATCCGATAGTTATAATTTTAACCAATTGTTTTTGTTGTTTTTTTGATACTGGCATATTATCTGCAGAACAAAATATAAATTAAAATAAAATTGGAAATTACATTTATGAAAACAATAAAAAAACGCAATCATTCCAGTATGATGCAAACTGCCGCAAGTGGTTTACTGCTAGCCGGCTTAGTTGTAAATGTCCACGCCGGTGCGATTGCCGATTTAACCGGCTACGATGTAAACGAAACCTCGTTGTTAAAAAACAACGGTATCGTAGTCGGTGGTTGGGCAAATGCGGGCATCACTTATAACGCCTCAAATCCAGCAAATGGCTTCAATGGTCCAGTTACGTTTGGTGACCGTGATAGCGAAGTCCAATTAAATCAGTTAAATCTATTTATCCAACGTGCTGTTGCAACAGAAGGCGATGCGTGGGATTTTGGTGGACGAGCCGACATAATGTTCGGTTCAGACGCTATTTTTACGCAAGCCTATGGAACACCTGCTTATGACGTAAATACAGGATTACCAAATGCTCATCGTGGCAATTGGGATTTGAATTTACTCGGTAGCGGAAAAGACAATCGTTTTTATGATTTAGCCTTACCGCAAATGTATTTAGAGGCTTATGTTCCCGTCGGCAATGGTTTGAATGTTAAAGTTGGGCGTTTTTATACTGCGATTGGTTATGAAACCGTGCCTGCACCAGACAACTTTTTCTATTCTCACGCTTACACCATGCAATATGGCGAACCATTCACACACACGGGAATCATGACCAACTACACGGTTAATCAAAACTGGTCGATTATGAACTGTGCGATTACCGGTGGCGGGACGGGCGGCTGGGATGGTAGTTTCAATAACGGCGTTGGTAATTGGGCATGGAAACCTGGTGTAACGTGGACAAGTGATGACAAAGGAACTTCTTTCACTGCAAATGGAACCGTTGGTTCAACATCAGAAAGAAATAATTCTACATGGGCTTTGTATAGCCTTGTGGCGAAACACAATATCACTGAAAAAACACATTTGGTGTTGCAACACGATCATGGTTTTGCAGATAACGTGGCAATAGGTGGCAATTCTGTTAACGCTGAATGGTACGGCGTGAATATGCACTTAACGTATGACGTGAGAGATGATTTAACAGCGGGTATTCGTACAGAATGGTTCAGAGATCAAAATGGTTTCCGTGTTTGGTCACCAGGTCGAATCGCGGCGGCAACAGATAATACCGGTTATAGCTACGCTGGTAGCACAGGCTCAGCCTCTGCACCAACTAGCTACTACGCTGTTACGGCTGGCGTAAATTGGAAACCAATGGGTAAAAAATGGTTAAACATTCGTCCTAATGTGCGTTATGACTTTGCTGATGGAAGTCGTCCATTCGGCAACCAAAAACAAGACCAATTTTTATTTTCTACCGATTTTTCAGTCAGTTTCTAAACTCTTGAGAGGGAAAGATGAAAACATTTTTGCGTAGTTTTACAGGTTTATCGTTATTTGGTTTAAGTGCAGCGAGTTATGCCGAGGAAACCGTCGTTGCTGTTACCCCCGTTGCAAATCATGGCGATACCGCGTGGGTGATGGTTTCGACGCTGCTGGTCATTTTGATGATTGTCCCTGGTTTAGCATTGTTTTACGGTGGTATGGTTCGCGCTAAAAACATGCTGTCTATTTTGATGCAAGTGTTTGTTATTTTTTCCATGACCGCAATTTTGTGGGCAGTTTATGGCTACAGCGTTGCGTTTACCGAAGGTAATGCGTTTTTTGGTGGCATGAGCAAGGCATTTTTAGTAGGCATTACACCTGATTCGCTTGCGGCAACGTTCAGTAAAGGTGTTTATATTCCAGAATTTGCTTATGTTGCGTTTCAATTGACCTTTGCAGCAATAACACCCGCAATCATCATTGGTGCATTTGCAGAACGAATTAAATTTTCGGCGGTTTTATTGTTTACAGCAATTTGGTTCACATTCTCTTATTTACCATTGGCACACATGGTTTGGTATTGGACAGGTCCTGACGCTTACACCGATGCAAGCGCGGCAGAAGCAGCAACTGCAACGGCGGGATTCTTGTTCCAAAAAGGAGCATTGGATTTTGCTGGCGGTTCAGTGGTTCACATTAACGCGGGTGTTGCTGGTTTAGTCGGTAGCTTTTTAATTGGTAAGCGTATTGGTTATGGACGCGAATCACTCGCGCCACACAGCGTAACGATGACAATGATTGGCGCGTCATTATTATGGGTCGGTTGGTTTGGTTTTAACGTGGGTTCAAATTTAGAGGCGAATGGTTTAGCGACATTAGTTTTCCTAAATACTTTGTTAGCAACGGCAGCGGCAACGTTGTCGTGGATGGCGGCAGAATGGTTGATGCGTGGAAAACCGAGTATGTTAGGCGCAGCCTCAGGCGCAATCGCAGGTTTAGTTGTCATCACACCAGCATGTGGATGGTCAGGACCGATGGGTGCGATTTTCCTTGGTTTAACTTCGGGCGCAGTGTGTTTTTGGGCTGTCACCATGTTAAAAACGAAATTCAAATATGATGATTCGCTAGACGCATTTGGTGTTCACGGTATTGGCGGTATTTTAGGTGCGCTAGGTACAGCAGTTGTTGCAAATCCGTCATTGGGTGGCACAGGTGTCTGGGACTATGTGGCAAATGCAGCAGCAGAATACAGTTTTGGTACACAATTTATGAGCCAATTTTGGGGTGTAGCGGTGGCGGTAATCTGGTCAGCGGTCGTTTCATTTGTGGCTTATAAAATCGTTGACGTGATGATAGGTTTACGTGTTAGCGAAGAAGATGAACGTCAAGGTTTGGATGTATCGGCACACGGCGAAACGGCTTATCACATTTAGAAGAGACGAGGTCAAGGTTAAAAGATTGTTACAGTTTCGCTTTCACCTTGTACCTTGTACCTGCTTTCACTTATGATTGTTATCGCAGTCTTTAAACCACATTTTTATTTTAATTTTTTAATCGAGACAATTTATGAAACTTATCACAGCCATTATTAAACCATTCAAAATGGACGACGTACGCGAAGCTTTATCAGAAATTGGCGTTGCCGGTGTGACCGCAACCGAAGTCAAAGGTTTTGGTCGTCAAAAAGGACATACCGAACTTTATCGCGGTGCAGAATATGTGGTTGATTTCTTACCAAAAGTTAAGTTGGAAATCGCAGTTGCAGATGACGTAGTAGACAAAGCCGTTGAAACAATCGTGAAAGCTGCAAACACAGGAAAAATTGGCGATGGTAAAATTTTCGTATCCAATTTAGAACAAGTTATCCGTATTAGAACGGGTGAAACAGGCGAGGAAGCAATCTAAAAACTATGCACACAAAATTTAATTTTTGGACGCTGCTTTTTGCAGCGTCTTTTTTTATTCTGCCACAGACTGTTTTGGCGGCAGAATTAAATCAGGCTAATACCGCATGGGTTCTAACCTCAACAGCCTTGGTTTTGTTTATGACAATTCCAGGGCTTTCGTTGTTTTATGGTGGACTGGTTCGCAGTAAAAACGTGCTATCGGTTTTGATGCAATGTTTTGCGATTACTTGCCTGGTGTCACTTTTGTGGCTTGCAGGCGTTTATAGTTTGATTTTTGCCGATGGGGGCGATTCACAAGCGTGGATTGGTAGTTTTGCGAAAGCGTTTTTACCCGACATTAACACCACAGTTTTAATCGGTGACATTCCAGAAACTGTGTATTTTATGTTTCAAATGACCTTCGCCATTATAACCCCAGCACTAATCGTAGGTGGTTTTGCCGAACGCATGAAATTTTCAGCAATGTTGTGGTTTAGCGCGTTGTGGTTGATTTTGGTTTATTTACCGATTTGTCATTGGATTTGGGGCGGCGGTTGGTTAGCAAAAATGGGGGCAATGGATTTTGCGGGAGGTATCGTGATTCATGTCAATGCTGGTGTAGCTGCGTTAGTTGCGGCAATTGTTTTGGGCAAACGAAAAGGTTTCCCACACGTTGCAATGCCACCACATAACATGACAATGGTCGTCACGGGTGCGGGAATGCTTTGGGTTGGCTGGTTTGGTTTTAACGGCGGAAGTGCATTAGCTGCCGATGGTCACGCAGGAATGGCAATTTTAGTGACACACATTGCTGCTGCTGCCGGTTCATTAACATGGATGACTATTGAATGGAAAAAATATGGCAGACCAAGCGTTCTTGGCATTGTAACGGGCATGGTTGCGGGGTTAGGCACAATTACACCGGCTTCGGGTTATGTTGGAACATTCGGTGCCTTAGTTATTGGTGTGACGGCTGGTTTTGTTTGTTTCCATGCTACGCAAATTGTGAAACGTAAACTAAAAATCGACGATTCACTCGATGTTTTTCCTGTTCACGGTGTTGGTGGAGTAATCGGTTCACTAATGACAGGCGTTTTTGCGGCTAGTCAATTCGGTGGCTTAGGCTTGCCAGAAGGCGTGACGATTTCACAGCAAGTGGGTGTACAAGCGTTGGCGATTTTAGTTACGGCGGCGTGGAGCGCAGCATTTAGTTACGCAATTCTAAAAGGCTTAGATGCGTGGATTGGTTTGCGTGTAACAGGTGATGACGAGGTTCAAGGCTTGGACATCGCATTGCATGAAGAAACGGGTTATCACAGTTTGTAACATTGACGAACGGATATGAATCTAACAAAATCGCTCGTTCAAATCCCTCCAAAATAAAAAAGAGAACCTTAAATGCAAATTGTTTTAGCTAATCCACGCGGCTTTTGTGCAGGTGTTGATCGCGCCATTGAAATTGTGGAACGTGCCTTAGAGGCTTTTGGTGCGCCAATTTATGTTCGCCATGAAGTCGTTCATAATCGTACTGTTGTTGATGCACTCAAAGCTAAAGGTGCAATTTTTATTGAAGAGTTAACCGATGTACCGACTGGTTCAACGTTAATTTTCAGCGCACACGGCGTATCTAAACAAGTTCAAAAAGAAGCTAAAGAACGCAAATTAACAGTTTTTGACGCGACCTGTCCACTCGTCACCAAAGTTCACATTCAAGTTTCCAAACATGCCAGAGCCAATCGCGAAGTCATTTTAATAGGGCATGCTGGACATCCAGAAGTTGAAGGTACGATGGGGCAATATGAAAAACAATCTGAAAGTGGTGGCATTTATTTAGTGGAAACACCCGCGGATGTTGAAAAGTTGGTCGTTAATCATCCTGAAGACTTAGCGTATGTGACGCAAACCACGTTATCAATGACCGATACAAAAATTATGGTGGACGCACTACACAAACGTTTTTCGTCGATTCAAGAACAGAAAAAAGATGATATTTGTTACGCGACACAAAATCGGCAAGATGCGGTGCATGATTTGGCGAAAATTGCGGATATTATTCTGGTCGTAGGTTCGCCAAACAGCTCTAATTCAAATCGATTGCGTGAAATTGCTGAACAACTTGGCAAAATCGCTTATTTAATCGATACCGCAAAAGATATGCAGCGAGAATGGTTTGCGACAACAAAAGCAGTTGGCGTAACGGCTGGTGCGTCTGCTCCTGAAATTTTAGTGCAAGAAGTCATTCAACAGCTCAAAAATTGGGGCGGTGATGTAACTACTGAAATTAAAGGCATTGAAGAAAAAGTGGTATTTTCGTTACCTCGCGAATTGAAACAGAAATCATGCCCGAAACCTTAGATACAATTCGTTTAGACAAATGGTTGTGGACGGCGCGTTTTTTTAAGACGCGCTCATTGGCAGCCGAGGCGGTTGCTGGTGGCAAAATTCACATCGATAAACAGCGTGTCAAACCCAGTAAAGAAATCAAAATTGGCGCAAAACTATCGATTCATAAAGAAGGTTTCGAGTGGTTGATAACGGTAACAGGTATTGTGAAACAGCGCATATCGGCAAAAGAAGCCGCGTTGCTTTTTGAATAAAATAGTGAAAGTTTGGAAAAACGTGAAAAACAAGTGGAAGTGCGACGCGAAGAGAGGAAGTTTTTAGGCTTTCAGAAACCAGAACATAAACCGAACAAGAAAAATCGGGAGTTAATTCACCGATTTAAACGTGCCGACTGATTACAAACACGTCGGCGGTTTTGGTAAACCCGCTAATAAACACGCATATTTGAGTGGTGATTCGGGGAATAAGTTTTGCAAATAACGGCTATTACCTTTTTCTATACCAAATTGATTAGCGATAGCTTTAACAAAAATTCGCGTGTTAGGTAAATAGTTAAAACGGGCGTAATACTCTCGCATAAATAATACAATTTCCCAATGTGCAGGCGTTAAGGTGACGCGATTTAGAATGGCTAATTCTGTAGCGACGGCTTCGTTCCAATCGCTAGAACAAACCAAAAATCCTTGCTCAGTTAAGTTTAAGTCCATGTTTGAATTGGTGGATGTTCGATCGTTAATTGCACAAATTGTGCGTAATCGATTTGTGTAATACCGTCAATGAGCAAATCCACGTCGATGCCACGTAATGCCAAATCGTTACTTAAAACATAACACGGTGTGGTAGCGAATAATTCAGTCAATGCGATTTGAAATGTCGAATTTTTTACTAAGCGAAACACGGCGTTATTCAAAAAGATAACACCGGTTTGATGTGGCAAACGATCTAAAGTTGTCGAGGATAATTCAAAAATTAAATGCAGCATCAGTAAGTATCCGTTAATTTCAATCCAGTAATACCTATGACCACTAGCGTGATAGAAGCTACGCGGTAAATATCAACAGACTCTTTAAATAAAAAAATGCCAAAAATCGCTACGCCAACTGCACCCATACCCGTCCATACGGCGTAAGCTGTGCCAAGTGGCAATGTTTTTAACGCTAACATTAGTAAATAAAAACTCCCTGCGCCCGATAACGCTGTCACAATGCTTGGGATAAGTTGCGTAAAACCTTGGTTATATTTCAAACTCAAGGCGAAAATTATTTCTACACAACCCGCCATGATTAACAATAACCAGCCCATAAATCCTCTTTTGTAATAAAAGCTAATCTTTTACAATGAATAACTTAAAACTATTTAAACTTTGGTAAAACTAATGGATAAAGACGATTCTACAATGCTTCATAACCGGGCGATGATAGTTAACAACCTATCGATGCTGGTTAAACATAAATGTATGATAGGTGCCAATTTAGGCGGAAAAGATAGTTTATTGACAGCCATTGTCGCAATAAATCATAAAGATGGCACACTCATTTTAGATTATGGTTCATCGGATTATTTAAACAAAAAGTTGATTTCCACACCGCACGTCAAATTTACAACGGGGTTTAATGGTATTCAAGTCGCATTTACGAGTGACAAAATTACACAAATAAAATATCAGGGCGAAGATGCTTTTATTATGCCGATTCCGAGTTCGTTGTACTGGTACAACAGACGCGAATACTACCGCGTTAATACGCCCATCATGAATCCAAGTATTTGTGAAATTACGCTAAAAACACCAAGAGAAGATGCGTCTGAAGAATATAAACAAGCTTATACCACTGCAACCGATATCATAAAAAACCAATTACTTGCCAAAATTCAGGCAGAGTTAATTGCCGAACAACAGGATTTTATCAAGGCTTACAGTAAAATGTCGGTGGAAAATAAAATCAAAGCAAAGTTAGAACGTCAAAAAATCGAGGCAGAACGTGAGGCAAATCCAATTGTCCCCGAAGAGCGATTGCTGAATTTGATTCGCTTAGATTTACACGATATTAGTTTATCCGGTTTTTCAATCACCAGTTACTGCGAATCATTTTCCACTTTTTTGACGCAAGGAATGATTTATGAAAACTGTACGCTGATTATGCCAGAACATGGTGTAGTTGTTATTTCCTTTGAAATTATGATGAAACGCAAAATTGAAACTCACAAAATCGGTGAATTTGCCGAATTAGTTGGTACAAAATTTATCAATATGCGACCCTCCACCGAGTCGGCTATATTACGTTATATTCAAGACGTTGAGCGGCAAAGTGGCGGATTGAATGCCTAATGTTTAAACACTAAAGTCGGGTTGATAACACATAACCCGACTTATATTTATTAAAAAATACTTTTCGTTATAGCGACTTTCGCAATATAGGCGAAAAATAATAACGCACCACCAAACGCATACCAACGTGTTATATCAGTTCGTTTTAAAGTCATTACACCCAAACCGACATAACCAAGCAATGCAACTAATTTCGCAGCAATCCAACCGTGATCACCTACGTAGCTAAACGCCAAACTGAACCCTGTCAGCAACAACAAACCGTTGATAACGTGTGGGGCGATATTTATCCATTTCAACTGCAACATTTCTGGACGGAATTGCGACAATGCGACGCGCCCCAAAAAACTTCCTAACGACAACACAACAAACAGCAAATGTAACACTTTCATAATTTTTCCTCCGATTTGAATTACAAGCAGCGGTGCATGGCAACACCAATATCAGTCAATGCGTGAACAACTTCCACACCAGCAGCTTTAAGCGCGTTCATTTTACTTTCAGCAGTACCTTTTCCACCAGTTACAATTGCGCCAGCGTGTCCCATGCGTTTTTCAGCGGGTGCAGTTTGTCCCGCAATATACGCCACAACAGGTTTGGTGACGTAAGCCTTGATATAATCTGCCGCCGCTTCCTCGTCACTACCACCAATTTCACCGACCATCACAATGCCTTTCGTTTGTGAATCAGCCTGAAAACGATTTAACACATCAATGAAATTCATACCGTGAATTGGATCGCCACCAATGCCAACACACGTGCTTTGTCCCAAACCTTGTTGTGTGGTTTGATGAACAGATTCATACGTCAACGTACCAGAACGTGACACAATTCCAATCACGCCTGATTTGTGAATCGACGCAGGCATAATGCCAATTTTGCATTCGTCAGGTGTGATAATGCCAGGGCAATTCGCGCCAATCAGCAACGATTTCGTGCCTTGCATCGCGGCTTTCACTCGCAGCATTTGCAATGTCGGAATGCCTTCGGTGATGCAGACAATCAATTCAATTCCAGCATCAACAGCTTCTAAAATTGCATCAGCGGCAAAAAATGGCGGCACATAAATTACGCTTGCTGTCGCGCTGGTCGTTTTAACCGCTTCTTCAACAGTGTTGAAAACAGGCAAACCCAAATGTGTCGAACCACCACGTTCAGGTGTTACACCACCGACTAACTGTGTACCGTAATCGAGAGCCTGTTGTGAATGAAAAGTGCCTTGTTTGCCCGTAAAACCTTGGCAAATGACTTTCGTATTTTTATCGACCAGAATGCTCATATCGCCTCCGCTAAGGCTACAACTTGTTCGGCGGCGTGATTTAAATCGTTCGCAGCGTAAAGTTTTAAGCCCGTATTCGTTAACAATGCCCTGCCCTGCTCGGCGTTCGTACCTTCTAAACGTACCACGACGGGGACATTGACTTCGATTTGTGCCATCGCTGCTAAAATCCCTTTGGCAATCACGTCACATTTCACAATTCCACCAAAAATGTTAACCAAAACGGCTTTCACCGTCCCGTCTGACAAAATCAATTTGAAGGCTTCACAGACTTTTGCGACATTTGTACCGCCCCCGACATCGAGAAAATTCGCAGGGAAACCTCCTTTCAGCTTTACTAAATCCATCGTCGCCATCGCCAGCCCCGCGCCATTCACCATGCAGCCGATATTGCCATCAAGCGCAATGTAATTTAGCCCAAATTGTTGAGCCTCATTTTCCTTCGCCTCTTCTTGACGAACGTCGCGCAACGCCAAAATATCGGGATGTAATGCCAGCGCGTTATCGTCAAAGTTGATTTTGGCATCTAACGCAATCAACTCACCCGATTCAGTTTCGATTAACGGATTGACTTCAATTTGACTGGCATCTTTTTCCCAAAATAACTCGTACATTCCACGCATAATTGTTTCGAGTTGTGTCTGTTGGGTGCGTTCAAGTTTCAATGAGTATGCAATTTTACGACAATGACTCGCTTGTAGACCTGTCGCGGGATGAATCTTCACAGTCACAATTTGTTCAGGCATTTCGTGTGCGACAGTTTCAATCTCCATTCCACCTGCCGCTGATGCAATAAAAACTAACCGTTCTGAACTGCGTTCAACCAACAAACTCAAATATAATTCACGTTTAATCGGATACGTTCTTTCAATCAAAACTGAATCAATCGGCAAACCAGCCCCATCGGTTTGTTTCGTGACTAAGCGTGTGCCTAATAATTCATGTGTGAACGTAAAAACTTCGTCAGGCGTTTTGGCTATTCTTACACCGCCAACTTTGCCTCGTCCACCCGCGTGAATTTGAGCTTTGACCACCCACGATTCGTGCTTTAATTCTTGGGTGATTTTTTCTGCTTCAATTGCCGTTGTGGCAACACGCCCTTCGGGAATCGGAATGGCGTAGTTTCGAAAAAGTTGTTTAGCTTGATATTCGTGAATGTTCATTTCGATTCGTTTTGTGTCGGGCAAAATAGGTTTTCATGCCACATATCTTTTCACATTTCGGTATTTTTTGCTTCCATCAATTCAATAATCCGTTTTAACAACGCAATTTCTTTGTCTTTTTGCTCAATGATAAACTTGTGCGTTTCAATTTTATTCGATGAACCGCTGTATCAATTAGAGATGATTATCACCAGCCAGCAATAATTGAATTGTTTAGCAATTATCAAAAAAAGCCCCGACTTGCATTCATCGCAAATCGGGGCTTTTTGTTGTTATTTACTAACCGTTTTCTAATCGTAGCTGTAATGTTTTTTCAATGGTTTAACAACTTCCCAGTCGCTTTCTAAACCTTCGAGGAAAAACACTAAATCACCCGCCACAATTCTTACAGGTTCTTCGCCTTTTGGTGTAACTAAAATTTCACCTTCCAAAACGTAGGCTTTTTCAGTTTCATCAAAATCGATGTTAAATTTTGAAACTTCTTTTTCCCAAATATCCCAGCTTGAAACGCCTAATTCTTTAAGACGTTCTTCGCTTGGGTTGTGTTCAATTACGATAAGGTTTGACATTTTTTTCCCCAGTAAAAATTAGGCTTCGTTTGCTGCTTGGTCAGCGTGATAAGTTTCATAAACGTAGACTGGAATATCTAAATCGCCTAATTTTTTCTCAATCAAAGGCAAAACATCTGCCCAATCTAAACCACCTACGCCTGTTGCTAAACGTGGCAATGCAAGCGAGGTAAAATTTTCTTTAACAGCAATTTTTGCTAAGGCTTTTAACGCATGTTGAACGTGAACTAAAGTCGCTTTACCGTGACGATGGTCATGGCTATCCGCGCCTTCTTGGGTGATTAAATTCACAACAAATTTACCTTCTGCACTCACCCACGCCCACGCTTCGCCAGCTTCTGGGCTGTGTTGATGACACCAGTGGTGAAAATCTTTGTGCATTGATGGGTACAAATTGTGCAATGACAACGCCAATCCTTTGTCCATTGGATCGTTAATGCCAACGCCTTGCGCGATTGCATGCGCTTTACTTAATAAAATATCGCCTTCTACTAAATGAATCATGTGGTTACTCTTTGTGGTGGTTAAAAAATTATTGTTATTTTGTAATTTGAGTGTGCCAAAAATCGAACGTTGGATTGTTTAACAATGTTTCGATAAATTCAGATGCTTTTGTTAAATTTCGAGTCGCGTTTTCACTTAAACCATCACCCAATTCAAAACTTTCTGCTCCAATTGCTAACAAAAAACACGGCGGGGGCGTTTCTTTTTTCATGGTTTGATAAACGTCTAAAATCGCAGCCGGACTCATGGCGTGCGTGGTATGGCTTAAATCTCGAACAGGCTGTAATTGTGTAAATTCAAATGCCGATTCACCTTTCACGGAGGCATCGACAAATACCACGAGTTCGCGATTTTCTAAATCGAGAGCGTGTTCAATTTGAAGTTGAAAGTCGGTCAGTAAATCGATAGTTTCGAGTGAAAAACGCGCTTCGATGTGTTCCAAAATCAAGACACCAAGCGCATCATCGCCACGACTTAGATTGCCATAACCAAAAACCAAAATCGGTCTAGTCATAGATACGCTCGATTTCGCCCGTGTCATGCTTGACCAATTTATCAATCAATTCACCTTTTGCGTTTACTAGTTCG
>JAQTOX010000010.1:28809-39685 GCA_028713055.1 Methylococcales bacterium
CATGCGTTGCAAAAGATAAACAAGGGTCGTAAGCACGAATCGCCACTTCTAAATTATTTAATAGCGGTTCGGTAAGTTCTTGACCTGACAGATATTCTTCCGCAACTTGACGTACCGATTCATTCATACCCATGTTGTTACTGGTAGTTGAAACGATTAAATTCGCTTTCGTAACAATGTCATTTTCGTCCACTTGATAATGATGGAATAACGTACCGCGAGTTGCTTCAATAACACCAACCCCTTCAAAACGACGTTCGCCTTTTGCAGGTTCTTCGTGTTTCAAAACGTCTGGGTCGTTTAATAATTCTTTGATACTTTCGGCACAATGCAACAGTTCAATCAATCGCGCCCAATGAAACGCTAACGTGCTATGCACCATAGCCTCTGCGCCGCCATGCGCTTTGAATTCTACACGTTCCAATTCGGCAATTGGCGTATTGATGTAATCACAGTTATTCACCCGCGCTAAAGGTCCAACACGATACCAGCCTTCGTCTTTGCCCAACGCAGTTAAATACGGGAATTTCATGTACGTCCACGAGCGTACTTCTTCGTGAATGTAATCGTTGTATTTGCAGTAATCAATATGGTCAAACAGCGTTTTACCTTCGGCATTTTTGACACGCAAACCACCGTGATAAAGTTCTAACGCGCCATCGGGCTGAACCATACCCAAATAATTGGTGCGAATCGTGCCGAAATCATCGTAATACGGCAAATTTGAACAATGAACCGTTTTAACTAATTTAACCGAAGCAGCCGCCCATTCAATAATTTGATCAATATCGGTCAATAAATAATCACGTTCTTCTTTGCTTAACGGCTTATTCATCCCGCCCGCAATTGCCCCTGTGCCATGAATCCGTTTGCCCGAAACCATACGAATCACTTCTTGTCCGTATTTACGCAATTTCACGCCTTGCAAACCAATATCGGGAAAATCGTTTAACACCGCGACAATCGAACGTTTCTGAATTTCGCTTTCAAAACCAAATAGTAAATCTGGGCTAGATAAATGGAAAAAATGCAACGCATGCGATTGCAAAACCTGTCCGAAATGCAGCAATTTTCTGAGTTTTGTTGCTGAAATAGGTAAATTATCAGGATCAACACCGACTAATTGATCAATGGCTTTCGCAGCAGCGAGGTGGTGACTCACCGGACAAATCCCACATAACCGTTGCACTAAAACCGGCAATTCCCAATATGGACGACCTTGAATGAATTTCTCAAAGCCACGAAATTCCACAATGTGCAGACGTGCTTGTTGAACTTTGTTGTTTTCGTCGAGTAATAACGTGACTTTACCGTGACCTTCAACCCGCGAAACCGGATCAATCACAACACGTTTTAAATTATCTGTATTTTTGGCAGTTTCTAAATGTTCGTACATAACACGCCCTCTTTGTGGATGGTAAATAAAACGGCATTTTAATGGCTTGAGTTTTCAAACAAGTGACAGCGGATTACTTTTTATCTTTTTCGCCTTGTAACACTTCGAGTAATTGTTTCGCAGGCAAATAACCTGGATAAATCGTACCTTTGTCAGTGACAATCATTGGTGTGCCTTTGACATCGAAATCAGCAGCAAGTGCCATGTGTTCATCAATTGGATTTTCGCAAGTTTTGGATTCGATTTTTTGATCTTTTTTAGCCGCCGTCAACGCCGCATTTCTGTCTTTTGCACACCAAACCGAAACCGCTTTGTTATAAGATTCTGAACCTTTACCCGCACGTGGATAAAATAAATATTGAATTTGGATTCCTTCGGCTAAATACGAATCTAATTCTGAATGTAATTTGCGGCAATAGCCACAATCAATATCGGTAAAAATCGACACGGTGTAAGTGTGAATTTTAGGTTTGAAGATAATCATTTTATCTGTCCCTAATTTTTCTAACGCCATCTTACGCGCTCCGCCCAATTTTTCTTCGGTCAAATCGGTACGGGTTTGTGTATCAATCAATCGCCCTTGCAACAAGTATTTTCCATCGTCTGAAACGTAAACCATGCTGCCGCCAATTGTCACTTCAAAAATGCCTTTTATCGGTGAAGGTTTCACCGTGTCGATTTGCATCGTCGGCATTGATTTTGTGAGTTGTTCGCGGATGACTTTTTCGTCAGCATGAACATTTGCGAAAAGTAATGCCAAGGTCGTACTTAAAAGTAATTTTTTCATTGTTTATTTCTTAATTGAATTTAATTGTTTAAATGCTCATGAAACACATTTGACAGCGAGTTAAAATTCGACGTGCATTTTTACACTGTAAATATCAACAGGACCTCGGTCTGAGTTAAATGCGGGATTTACAAGAAGCTGATAATCTCCTGTTACCCAAAGAGAACTCAACAGGTTGACGCTATAAAATACATTAACTGCCCTTTCTGGACTATAGTTTATTTTGCCATCACCAATAAAGCCATCTACCCCACCCATGCCAAGATATTTTGCGTGTTGCCCAGAAATCCAGCTTTGAGCATAACCCACACCCAACTGATCTTTATCGCGTCCCCAACGCATTCCGTTTGCTAACGCACCAAAGGAAATCGATCTATCTGCTGAAGTGTAAGCAAAAACTTCGGTTTTACCATCCGAATACATTCCTCTGAAAAATAGCCCAACATCATCGGTAACTTGTTGTTCTAAATTGATGCCAATCCCCATTTTATTTTGAGGTCTACGCGCCCAACATAAATCAGGAGCAGTGGCATTTTCAGACTCGTAGTTATAACCCGTACAAGTCGTTGCATTTTTAGACGGATCATTTTGAAATGCGGCAATCGCCTCATCAAAACGCCCTGTGTTTAAATGATTTCGATAGCCTAACAAACGCACCGCCCCATCACGACCGAATAATTTGTGATGATGTTCAATCTCAACTTGGTCGCCGTAGTATTTAAAAATTCGGTAATCAATCGGCAAATCGTTTGGATTTTTGGGCGGGGTAATGCGTCCGAAACGAATTGCCCAATCATCATGAAAATATTCCACGACTCCACCAAAACTATAACCACGCGCATCAGAAGCAAAATCATAAGAAGTATGCGTCATAAATCCCATGTTCATAAATTGACGACGTAAATCACCTGAATAGGAATTTTTATCAAAAAAATCCAAAATACTAAAACTACCGACACGAAACGTTAAACGCCTGCTATCAACAGTGCTACCTAGTTGCATTGGTGCAGAATCTAAATGCACTTTTTCGCCACCTAAATCAATTGTTTGTTTAAAATAAGCTCTCGAACGGTAAACAATTGGTAATTTTCCACCATTTTTTTGTAATTCAAAATCGTTAATTAAACCGCCAATACCTTTCAAATTTGAAAAAGGAGCTTCTGCAATACTTTCTGGTGCCGCGTAAATTTCACCACCGTCCCACCATGTTTTCAATCCGAAATATAAATCGCCTGATCCTGTGTAACCATAATCCTGATTTGGATTCAAGGAACTGTTACTACCATTCAGATTCGTGTACGGTGCATTAAAACTGCCATGCCAATAAGAGATGTAGTTGAATTGTCCATACATATTCCACGATTCATTTTCCATATCGTGCAAGCCTTTTTCTGCCAACAAATTCATGAGACTAAACTGAGTGTCTTTTTTGGGTGATTTATTTTCGAAATCTATTTCTTCTTCAGCGGCATTTGCATTATTAAACACAGAGAAAAACACAACGAGGTAAAGCGGTAGAACGAATTTTAATGAATTCATAAGTAAGTAAGTAAATAAGTAAAAAATCCTCACTAGAATTATAAAGAAAAGATTTGACGCACTTATGACACAACTACTGAAACAGTCGCCCAACATCCATAAACATCGCTATCGACATCAGCAAGCCTAATAGCACGATACCAATTTTTTGAAAAAAGAGCTGAATTTTTTCCGACACTGGCTGACCTTTAATACATTCCAATGCAAAGAAAAATAAATGTCCACCATCAAGCACAGGAATCGGCAATAAATTTAACACACCCAGACTAACGCTAATCATCCCCATGAATTTTAAAAAATGCACCAACCCCATATCAGCGGATTGACCAGCATATTGTGCGATGCTGATTGGACCACTCAAATTTTCGAGTGATGCCCTACCGACAAACATTTGCCCCATCATTTTCAATGTAGATGTTGAGTAATGATAAGTCGTCGTGAACGCAGCAGGAATCGCAGCTAATGGTGACAGCGAATAATGCACTTGAAACGATTTCAACAAATTTTCAGGAATCTGCACCGACGCGCCAATTTTGCCTTCAGCATTTGGCGTAAGCATCAAAGTCGATTGCACGCCATCGCGCTCAATCATTGTTGTAATCGCTTGATTTGAATTTTCCTTAACAATATCCACCCATTGTTGCCATTCTTTTACGGCGGTTTCATTGGCGCGAAGAATCAAATCGCCTTGTTTCAACCCCGCAGTTTTTGCCGCGCCATTATTTAAAACGTTTCCAATCAAAGGTTGCAACATTGGCGAAAATAATTTGAAACCCAATTTTGCATAAAGTGCATCAGGATTTTGTGTTTCAGTCGTATCAACGTGCAAAGTTTTAACGGTTTGCGTGTCATCACGATTTTTTACTTTAACGGCAATATCCGAATCGCCTTCCAATGCCGTCGAAATAATCGTGGACATCGCGTGCATCCACGTCGGTGTCGGTTCATCGTTAACAGAAATAATTTCATCACCTTCCGAAAAACCAGCGATTTCCGCAAATGATTCGGCGGACGGTTGTCCTAAAATTGGTCTAATACCTGTTTCACCAATAACCAAAACACTCCAAAACAACGCCACCGCTAACACTAAATTAAAAATAGGACCTGCGGCGACAACGGCGGTTCGTGCAAAAAGTGATTTGCGATTAAAAGAAAAAGCCAAATCTTCCGCTTTGACTTCGCCTTCACGCTCATCAACCATTTTGACGTAACCGCCCAATGGAATAACCGATAAAACGTATTCTGTTGCGTTTGGATTTTGTTGGTATCGCCATAAAACTTTGCCGAAACCAATCGAAAAACGGATGACTTTTACGCCAGCTTTTCGCGCCACCCAAAAATGTCCAAATTCATGCACCGCAACCAAAATGCCGATAGCGACAATAAAATAAAATAGCGTGTGTAAGAATCCCATTAGTTCGCCAAGTGTTGAATTAACTTCTCTGCAACCACTCGTGCATTTTGATCCGTCGCTAAAATTGTTTCTAAATTATCTGCCGTCTGCATCGAAATCGCTTGCATAGTTTTTTCAATCATAAGTGGAATATCGGTAAAACGGATTTTTTCATTTAAAAAGGCTTCAACCGCAATTTCATTCGCGGCATTCAAAATAGTTGGCATTGTGCCGCCCATTTGAATCGCCTCGTAAGCCAACCGTAAACAGGGAAAACGTTGTAAATCGGCGGGTTCAAAATCCATATGTTTAACGGCAAAAATATCAAGTGGCGTTGCACCGGATTCAAAACGTTCGGGATACGCGAGTGCGTGAGCAATTGGGATTCGCATATCAGGACAACCCATTTGCGCCAATACAGTGCCATCAACATAATCGACCATCGAATGAATCACACTTTGCGGATGAATCACAATTTGGATTTGCTCTGGTTTCATATTGAATAACAAACAGGCTTCTATCATTTCCAAACCTTTGTTCATCATGGTTGCTGAATCAACCGAAATTTTTTTGCCCATATCCCAATTTGGATGGGCAACGGCTTGCGCGGGTGTGACTTGCGATAATTCGTCTAACGGCATTGTGCGAAAAGGGCCACCCGATGCAGTAAGTAAAATTCGTCGTATCCCTTTTGCTCTGATACCTGTTTGATAACTCGCGGGCATGCATTGGAAAATTGCATTGTGTTCGCTATCAATTGGTAATAATTGTGCGCCTGATTTTTCAACGGCATTCATGAAAATATCGCCCGACATCACAAGGGCTTCTTTGTTTGCCAATAAAACAGTTTTACCGGCTTCAGCCGCTGCTAAAGTTGGCAATAATCCCGCCGCACCAACAATTGCTGCCATAACAGAATCGACATTCGGCAACGTTGAAACTTCAACTAATGCTTCCGCTCCAACTAAAACACGTAAATTGGCTAACGGCGAATTTTCAATTTTGGCTTTAAATTCCGTCGCTTTTTCTTTATCAACCACAACAACAACTTCGGGCGAATGTGCCAAACATTGTTCATAAAGCACATCGATATTTTTATTTGCAGTTAAAGCGATAACTTTATATAAATTCGGATGCCGCGCCACCACGTCCAAAGTGCTAACACCAATCGAACCCGTCGCACCGAGAATACAAATACCTTTCATGAAAATAGTCCGACAGATTCTAAATAAATTCCCGCATAAAATAGCGGAATTGCAGCACACAAACTGTCAATACGATCCAAAATGCCGCCGTGTCCAGGCAATAATGAACCGCTATCTTTCGCATCAGCACGACGTTTTACGACGCTAAAAAATAAATCGCCATAAACGGAAATCAATACCGTCAATATCGAAAGTAAAATGAAATCCGCAATAATCATCGGTTCTTGAAATTGCATAACTAAAACTAAAATTCCTGCACAAATTACAGAACTCCCTAACGCCCCGTACATTCCTTCGACTGTTTTTCCTGGGCTAATTTCAGGAGACAATTTTGTTTTGCCCCATTTTTTGCCCGTGAAAAATGCCGCAATATCGGCAACCCAAATCAAAATGAAAAAATAAAGCGTCATTTCTGAACCAAAAAAAGTGCGTAAACGTGACAAAAACATCCAACTCATTAACAACACAAACCAACCAATAACCGCTTGTTTGAATGGCGATAATTCGAGTTTCAAAACACCATCAGGTGAATTGCGAATAACCATCATCGTCAACACCCAAAATAAAACAGCAGGTGCCGCGAGCCATTCCAAAAGTCCCGATTGATTACGGATGTCTTCCATTACGAATTTGAATTTTTCGGCTAAATAATCCATCAACGGGGCTAATGCTTCTAACAAATATGTCCATAAATGGATGAATAACATCGCACCAATCAGTGACGCAAAAAAGATAGCTCGTTTAATGGGACTAGTGACGTTGGTGAGGTTTAACCATTCGTTTGCGCCAAGTAACACAATGAGGGCAATTAAAAGTGAAAAGTAAGTCGATGAAAGTTCAAACACCGCTAAAACCACCAACGTGGCGAGCAATGTTGCGGTGATAATACGTTGTTTTAACATAGAAATTTGAGAGGGAAAGTTTAAGGAGTAGCAAGCGCGGCAATTTGATCGCCGGTATGCCCAAAACGCCGTTGTCGGCTTTTAAAACTGGTAATAGCGTCTTCCAAAGTAGCTTGATTGAAATCTGGCCAAAGGGTTGGCGTGAAATAAAGTTCGGTATAAGCGAGTTGCCAAAGCATGAAATTACTGACACGTTGTTCGCCACCCGTGCGAATAAACAAATCAGGTTCGGGTAAATCAGCAAGGCAAAGGTGTTGGTTGATAACGGCTTCGTTAATTGCTTCAGGTAATAATTCGCCAGACATGACACGTTGTGAAACTGTTTTACAAGCCTGCGTTATATCCCAACGTCCGCCGTAATTCGCTGCAATGACCAACGTTAGAGCTGTATTATCTTTAGTCTTTTGTTCACCTTCGGTCATTTTTTGTTGCAATGCCGGATCAAACGCTGTGCGATCGCCAATGAAACGTAAGCGGATATTATTTTTGTGCAGCTTGTCGATTTCACTCTGCAATGTTGTCAGAAATAACGCCATCAATATCGACACTTCAGTTTCGGGGCGATTCCAATTTTCACTGCTAAATGCAAACAAACTTAGCACTTCGATTTGAGAATTTGAGGCACAATACTCAACAATTTTACGCACCGCTTTCACACCGGCATGGTGTCCGACAGCTCTTGGTAAAAAACGCTGCTGCGCCCAACGCCCATTACCATCCATAATGATAGCGATATGGCGAGGCACAGCTAAATTTACACGTTCAACGGGCATAAAACTTACATCGACAATAAATCAGCTTCTTTTACTTCTAAAAGCCTTTCTACGTCTTTGATATGTAAGTCAGTTAGTTTTTGAATTTCAGCTTCTGCGCCCTTCGCCTCGTCTTCGGAGCATTTTTTATCTTTCAATAAATTTTTAATCGTGGTGTTAGCATCGCGACGAATGTTACGAATCGCAACGCGACCATCTTCAGCGGAAGTTTTAACGATTTTAACTAATCCGCGCCGACGTTCTTCTGTCAATGCAGGCAATGGAATTCGAATGGTCATGCCGTTTGTCATTGGATTTAAACCTAAATCTGATTTCATAATTGCTTTTTCAATCGCTTGCACCATGCCTTTTTCCCACGGCGTAACGCTCAACATTCGAGCATCTTCTACCACAACGTTTGCAACTTGCGAAATCATAGAATCGGTGCCGTAATAGGACACCATGATTTGATCGAGCAAACTTGGATGAGCGCGACCTGTGCGAATTTTAGAAAATTCTTGTTTTAAAGAATCGATGCTTTTGCCCATTCTTGTGGCGGCATCTTGTTGAATATCACCAATCATCATAATTATCCCCGTTGAATCAGTGAGCCGATGTTTTGCCCAGTCATGAGTTTCATCACCGCGCCTTGCTCAAAAATGTTCATGACGCGCATCGGCATATTATTGTCGCGGCATAACACTAACGCAGTGGTATCCATCACGTTTAAGCGTTGGTCTAAGGCTTCGTCGTAAGTCAGACTTGCGTAAAATTTTGCGTTAGAATCTTTGTTTGGATCGGCGGAATAAACGCCTTGTACTTTGGTGGCCTTAATCATTAACTGTGCGTCAATTTCAATGGCCCTAAGACTTGCGGCAGAATCGGTAGTGAAAAATGGATTTCCCGTCCCTGCGGCAAAAATCACAACTCGTCCCTTTTCTAAATGACGTACAGCACGACGGCGAATGTAATCTTCACAAACTTGGTTGATTTTTATAGCCGACATCACACGAACGGGCTGTCCTAAATGTTCGAGTGCATCTTGCATTGCAAGGGCGTTAATGACAGTGGCGAGCATTCCCATTTGGTCGCCCGTGACACGATTCAAACCATCACCTGCGGTTTCTGCACCACGAACAATATTGCCGCCGCCAATGACCAGACCAACTTCAACTCCAGCATCGCACAATTCTTTCACTTCAGTGGCGAGACGTTTCACAATTTCGGCATCGATACTGCCTGATAAACTCATTAACGCTTCACCGCTTAATTTTAATAAAATTCTTTTGCAAATTAGATTAGTCATATTTTCTCCGGTGGAAGGGTTCGGGACGATTCGCTTTAGTCTGTGATTATCTGAGATAATTTGCTGTTTTGTATTAAGTTATTACTCATGTTCAATGTTTCTGGTGGAACGAAAACCGAAAACCAAGTTTCACGTTGGAAAGACCAGTTACACACGTAACTTTAAAAACAGTCAGGACACGTTACAGCCAGACTTTAAAACGCACACAAGAGCAGAGTAAGACTTTTATAGCTTCTGTGTTGACGGTGTGAATAGATTTAGGCATAACCAGATCATCCTAGATTTTTAACGGTTTAACAAGAACGGTTCAAGACAAAAAAGTTTTCGTCTTGAACCTACATTTTTTATTTCATTGAGTTGACTTGCGCCATAACTTCTTCTGCAAAGTTTTCTTCTTTTTTCTCGATGCCTTCGCCCACTTCAAAACGGCTGAAACGAATGATAGTGTTACCTTTAGACGCAGCTAATTTACCAACGGTAATTTTGTCGTCTTTGATGAAAGCTTGACCGTTTAAAGTCACTTCGGCTAAAAATTTACTGATACGTCCTTCAACCATTTTCGCAATGATTTCAGCGGGTTTACCACTTTCGGCGGCTTGAGCAGAGAAAATTTCTTTTTCTTTTTCAATAATTTCTGGCGCAACTTGATCTTCAGAAACACAGGTTGGTTTAGATGCCGCGATGTGCATTGCCACGTCTTTGCCTAATTCCGCATCATGAACGGCTAATTCAACAATTACGCCTATTTTTGTGCCGTGTAAGTAGCATGCTGTGCCACCGTCAGTTTTGTATTTTTCAAAACGACGAATGACGATATTTTCACCCAATTTTGAAATCAAACCACGACGAATTTCATCAACAGTAATGCCGTCTTCTAAAGGCATTGCCAATAATTGTTCTTCAGTTTCGATACCGTCGTTGTTCAATAAAGCATGCGCAACACTGTTCACAAAACTTACGAAATCTTCTGCTTTAGCCACAAAATCAGTTTGGCAATTCACGTCAACAATTGCCACGTTTTTGCCGCAATCACTTACTTTTACGCCAATAATACCTTCTGCTGCGATAGTGTTAGATTTTTTGTCAGCTTTTGCTAAACCTGATTTACGCATATTTTCGATGGCTAATTCCATGTCACCTTGCGCGTCAACTAATGCACGCTTACATTCCATCATGCCAGAGCCTGTGCGTTCGCGTAATTCTTTTACCATTGATGCGTTAATTTCTACACTCATTTTTCTTCTCTCAATTGCTGATATTTACTGTAAAAACGCCCCCAAAAGGAGGCGTTCTTGTTTTTAATTTAAATCGTGCTAGCTCCGGTACGAATACCAACCGAAATAACTTTAGAAACACCCCCACGTATGTGGGGAAGATTATTCTGCAGTTGCGGCTTCTTCAACAAATTCATCATCAGTTTTAGCAGAAAAACCTAAAACCGCTGTTTTTGCTTCTGTTACTGCCGCTGCAGCACTTTCACAATACAATTTAATGGCGCGAATTGAATCGTCATTACCAGGAATAACGTAATCAATGTTGTCAGGTGAATTGTTTGAATCGACGATACCCACAACTGGGATGCCTAATTTGATAGCT
>JAQTOX010000113.1 GCA_028713055.1 Methylococcales bacterium
ACCTTATGTGCCACATCCCCTATCATTTGAGGGGGTGCGTCAATTAATACGCGTGTTGTTTAAAGTAATTTCTGAACGTAATCCAAAACTTAAAATTTTAGGTTTCCTGCCTGTCATGACAATAACTAACATACGCCAGCATCGTCAAGTGACCGAACAAGTCACAAAACAGTTTGGTGCGTTACGGGTGTTAACAGGGATTCGCACAGATATTAAATTAGCTGAAGCCTTTGGCATGGGCAAGCCAGTGCGTTTTTATGCCCCCAAAAGTCGTGGTGCAGAAGACTTTGCCGAGCTAGCGGTGACGTTAATTCAGCTTATGGAAAAATAAACACTAATTTTCAAGGTAACAAACCATGACAACGTGTAGCAAGGAACTCCCCATAGATATGCTTTATCCTTTGAACGAAGCAGCTATTATTAGTAAAACGGATTTGAATGGAATCGTTACCTTCGTAAATAAGGAATTTTGCCGCACATCGGGTTATGCCGAAGAAGAGCTACTCGGCACGACACATAGCATCCTAAGTTCACATGCCCATCCCGCCGAGTTTTTCCGAGTCATGTGGGAAGCAATTTCGAGTGGTAAAAGTTGGCATGGTGAAATTTGTAATCGAGCCAAAACAGGGCAGTTGTACTGGTTAAATACGTCCATTTTTCCGATTGTGGATAAATCGACTGGACAAGTATTTTGTTATATTGGTACCAGTTTTGAAATTACTGAAAAAAAGCGATTAGAACTTGAGCTACTTTCACAAAAAATGCAATATGATTCGGTCATTGAAAGCACCGATGGTTTTTGGCATTTGGACAGTGAAGGACGGTTCCTTGATGTGAGCGAATGCTATTGTCGATTGTCTGGCTACAGTGAAAAAGAGTTATTGGATCTTATGATTTCGGATTTGGAAGCTCCCGATCATAAAGGTGATTTAATGTATCAGTTGAGTACATTAAATGAATCGATGAATAGCAAAGTCTTCGAATCCATGCACCAACGTAAAAATGGCACACATTGGTTTGTAGAAGTTTTGATTAGTTATTATCCAAAGCACGACAATTTTTACGTATTTTTGCGTGATATTTCTAAACGTAAATTGAATGAACGTGAACAGGCGGCACTGCAACAGCAGCTTAACCATTTGAAAAAATTAGAAAGTATTGGGCGATTAACAGCGGGTATTGCTCATGATTTCAATAATATTTTGGCAAGCGTTTTGGGTTATAACGAATTAAACAAATATGCCGCCGAAGAGTTGCCTGACGGTGCATTGAAAGATGATCTTTTACATAATTCAGAGCAAGTAGAAATTGCAGGGAGTCGTGCAGCGGATTTAATTAAAAAAATGCTCACTTATTGCCGTCAAGAAGATGAGAACAGAAGTGATACGACGCTAGATATTTCAGACGTATTAAAGAAAATTCTAATCATGTTACATGAAATTATTCCTGCAACAATTACCATTGAAGCTAATTTATTAGATGACGTTTACATCACGATTGACGAAACAGACTTTTATCAAATCATAGTCAATTTATTCGTGAATGCCCGCGATGCCTTGAATAAAAAGAAAGGAACGATAAAACTAAACACCTCTTTAGTTGATTATCCATTACATATTTGCAGCGCGTGTCAGGAAAAAATTACTGGCTCATTTGTTGAAATTAACATTTCAGATAGTGGGGAAGGAATCAATCCAGCAAAGTTATCACGCATTTTTGAGCCATTTTTTACCACGAAAGAAGTGGGCGAAGGGACAGGATTAGGATTATCTGTTGTCAGTGGAATTATTCATAAAATGGATGGTCACATTATTGTTGAATCAGAATTGGGTAAGGGAACGACGTTTCGGTTATTGTTTCCTTGACACAATTTTAAATTTCAAGCGTTCCCGCTTAACTGCCATCATGCCGTATAATCACTTCTATTTATACGGCGTTTTCAATGTCAAACCGCGATTTAATTCCCCAATTTTCAAAACAACTTCAATCCTGTTTGGCTAAGGATAGACATCTTTTAAAACGCCAGCTTGATTCGTTACGACGTAATAAAAAAGCCACGCTTCAAGATTTTGAAAAACTACAAAGTCGCATTGAAAAATCAGTCGCTGGTTTTGAAAAACGCCGCGTCAGTTTTCCCACATTAAATTTCCCTGATTTACCCGTTACCGGCAAAAAAGACGACATCGCCGATTTAATCAAAAGCAACCAAGTCGTGATTATGTGCGGCGAAACAGGTTCAGGAAAAACCACGCAATTACCGAAAATTTGTTTAGAAATTGGACGTGGCGCAGCAGGTTTTATTGGTCATACGCAACCACGCCGAATTGCGGCAAGAACGGTTGCTGATAGAATTGCCGAAGAATTAGGCGAACCAATCGGCAAATCCGTTGGTTATAAAATCCGTTTCAATGACAAAACGCACGCCGATTCGCTCGTAAAACTCATGACCGATGGGATTTTGCTCGCTGAATCACAAAATGATCCATTTCTCAGTCAATACGACACAATCATCATCGATGAAGCGCATGAGCGCAGTTTGAATATCGATTTTCTGCTCGGTTACATGAAATGGTTGTTGCCAAAACGTCCCGATTTAAAACTGATTGTCACCTCGGCGACGATTGATACCAAACGTTTTTCAGAACATTTTAATAACGCGCCAATTATTGAAGTTTCGGGGCGAACGTATCCTGTTGAAATGCGTTATCGTCCGATTGAAGCCAAAGATGACGAGGAAGAAGACGAAACCACCGATGATTTGCAAAATGCCATTTTAGATGCGGTTGATGAGTTGTATCGGGATTTGCGCGGTGATATTTTGATTTTTTTAAGTGGTGAACATGAAATCCGCGAAACGACGGAATCACTCAAAAAACATCATCCGAATCAATATGAAATTCTGCCGTTATATTCAAAACTCAGTGTCAGCGAACAAGAGCGCGTTTTTAAACCCAAAGGCGGGAAAATTCGGATTGTGTTATCCACTAACGTCGCCGAAACGTCTTTAACTGTGCCGAACATTCGCGGTGTGATTGATACAGGTCATGCGCGAATTAGTCGTTACAGTCCAAAAAGTAAAATTCAACGTTTGCCAATCGAGCGTATTTCGCAATCTAGCGCAAACCAACGTGCAGGGCGTTGTGGACGGGTTGCGGAAGGGATTTGTATTCGGCTTTATTCGCGCGAAGATTATGAAGCACGTCCCGAATTTACCGAACCAGAAATCATGCGAACGAATTTATCGGCCGTGATTTTGCAAATGACGGCGTTAAATTTGGGTGATATTGCCGATTTTCCGTTTATCGAACCGCCTGACGACAAAATGATTCGAGATGGCAAAACATCGTTACTCGAAGTGAACGCGCTCGACAAAGCTGGCAAACTTACCGAAGTTGGCAAACAACTGGCGAAATTTCCCACCGACCCAAAATTGGCGCGAATGCTGATTGCTGCACAGGAACAAGTGTGTTTAAAAGAAGTCAGCATCATCGTAGCGGCGTTGAGCATTCAAGACCCACGCGAAAAACCTGCCGATAAAATGCAACAAGCCGATGCCAAACATATTGCGTTTCGTCATCCCGAATCAGATTTTTTAACTCTGTTAAATGTGTGGAATACGTTTGAAGAACAGAAAAAAAAGCTCTCAAATAACAAACTTCGTAAATACTGCACCGATAATTATTTGTCGTATATGCGAATGCGTGAATGGCACGACAATCACACCCAAATTTTGCAGGTGTTAAAAGGTGATTTGAAAATGCACCCAAATGAAAATGACGCGAGTTATGACCAAATTCATCGCGCGTTATTGACGGGTTTACTTTCAAATATCGGTTTCCGTCATGAACAATATGAATATCTGGGCGGACGGGGATTGAAGTTTTTTATTTTCCCAGGTTCGGGTTTGCATAAATTGCGTCCGAAATGGATTGTCGCCGCTGAACAAGTCGAAACCAGCAAAGTCTACGCACGAACGGTGGCGCGAGTTGAGCCAGAATGGATTGAAGAATGCGCCGCGCATTTGGTCAAACATAATTATTATGACCCACATTGGGAGAAAAAAAGCGCACGTTGCATGGTGTATTCACGCACGTTATTACACGGTTTGACCTTGCAAGCGGGACGAAAACTGCCTTACGACCACGTTGACCCAAAAGCCGCACGGGAGATTTTTATTCGCAGTGCGCTGGTTGACCACGATTATCACAGCAACGCACCGTTTTATGTGGCGAATCAAAAATTGCTCGAAGAAGTCGGTATGATTCAACACAAAGGGCGGCGCGTCGATTTGGTCGAAGATGAAGAGTGGTTGTATGCGTTTTATGACCATAAATTACCGCCCGAAATCGTCAGTGGCGTAACGCTCGATACTTGGCGCAAAAAAATTGAACGTGAAAATAAGCAGTTTTTATTTTTAACCAAAGAAGATTTAACGCGCGAAAAGGGCGAAGAATATGTCAACGAATGGGATTTTCCTGACCATAAGAAAGTCGGCAAACTCACGATTGCGTTGCAATACCGTTTTGAACCTGGACACGATGAAGACGGTGTGACGGCAATTATTCCCGTGCATCAACTTAATCAAATTACGCAAACACCATTTGATTGGCTCGTGCCTGGTATGTTGGAAGAAAAATGCGTTGCGCTGGTCAAAGCCTTGCCGAAAAACATTCGCAAACATTTTGTTCCCGTGCCTGAAACGGTGAAAAAGTGTTTAGAAATCGAACCCGATTTTAAAGGTGCGTTGGAAGAATGGCTCGGAAATCGATTACGCAAGTTGACAGGTGAGGCAATTCCGTTAAATGCGTGGAGTTTCGAGGGTTTGATTGACCATTTAAAAATGAATTTCCGTGTGATTGATGACGAAGGGCGTTTGCTCGATTACGGGCGCGATTTGAAAAAATTGCAGACAAAACACATCACCAAAGCTGGCGAAAGTTTTGACCAAATTGCCGCCGATGAGTTGAATTTTACGGGCTATATTCAATGGGCGTTTGATGATTTGCCTGAGCAATACAGTTTTATGCAAAAAGGACAGGCATTTATTGGTTATCCTGCGCTGGTTGATGAAGGCGAAACGGTGGGAGTGAAAATTTTTGACACGCAACGCAAAGCCGAGTTGCAACATCAAGCAGGTTTAATTCGGTTGTTTCAATTACAACAACGGAAAGAGTGTACTTACGCGCTGAAAAATATGCCAAAAAATGCCGCGTTAGAACTGGCTTATAACCGTTTGCCAGCGCATCCGATTTTGAAATCAGAACACGTTGCGGATTATAAAAATGATTTGTTGACCTTGATTTTGAACAGCGTTTTTGTGGAAGGCAAAACGATACGCACGCAAGCCGTGTTTGAACAAAGTTTGAGGGAAAATAAAAGTTTGCTGGTCACACGCGCGACTGAAATTGCAACGTTGGCGTTAGAAATTATGAAACTTTACGGTGAACTCAAAACCAGTTTGCAACGACTAAATGCGGCTGAACCATTGACAAAAAGTGTTAATGAACAACTAAATTATTTGATTTACGCGGGATTTATTCGCACGATTCCGTTTGCACAATTCAAACATTTGCCGCGTTATTTGAAGGCGATGCAATACCGTTTAGATAAACGTGATAACACGTCGCAAAAAGCGAGTGAACTCGCGCGTTTTCAAATTCGTTATTGGAAATCCGTTGAACAACGAAGCAAAAAAGAAATCGTCACGCCTGAAACGGAGGCGTTTCGTTGGATGTTGGAAGAATTTGCGGTTTCGTTGTTCGCACAACAGTTGAAAACGGCAATTCCTGTGTCGGCGCAGCGGTTGGAGAAGGCTTGGGGAGTGGTTTAAATGAAAAAGCCCCGATTTGCTGTGAATGCAAGTCGGAGCTTGTTGTACGCTTATCAAACAATCATTGCTGGCTAGTGATAATCATATCTAAACTTGTCGAATCACATTCATAAGCTGAATTCATATTAACAATGAAATACAAATTCGATCCTTTTGATACTGCCAAATTTTGGACAGAAAAAACTGCCCCATCGCCGTTTAATGAACCAGTTTGCAAAACTTCTGCTTCTTGCTCTAACGACCATGAAATTCCATCTCCACAACCAGGAGCAAAATGAGAAACTTTACCCAAAATGCTAATAGTTCCATTTATAGGACTTTTCCATCGCAAAACTGGTTGAGTACCATCAGAAGCAGGATGAAAGTATGCAAGCCCTTTTACATCGTATACTTTGTTCCAATTAAGTGCTTTAAGTGGCACACCAATAACGGGAAAACCAGAGGTCGTCGTCCAGCAACTTATTGGGGTTTTAGTGCTATTGCCAATGGTTGCACAAGTAGCTGAATAGTATTTTTTTAACGCAACGTAGTTTGACGGATTGTGAACATCCGAAGAATTTTGCATAAATGACCAAACACCTGTCGGATTTTTAGCAATTCCTGTCATCATATCGCGTGACAAATTCCACGAAAGAGCTTCGCCAGCCATCACAGTATTTGCTGGCAACAATGCAAATGCACCGACGAATCCTAAAACTTTTAAAGCTACATTTTTTCTTATCATTTTTAACTCCTTAATCAATAAATTAACGACGTTGGCATTATCAAATCCTTTCTAATCCTATACAATCAAGCCCTACAGGTTTTTTGTCGCTAGGAGTGACCTCAAATGTCGGTAAATGAAAAGATAAAACTGGTTCGAGAAGCGAAAGGCTTTACACAGGAACAAGTTGCAGAAAAATTACAGATGTCGAAGAACGGTTACGGCGACATTGAGCGCGGTGCGACCGACCCTAAACTTTCAAAATTAGAAAAAATTGCTGAAGCATTTAACATGGAATTATCCGAATTAGTGGATTTAACCGACAAAGGAACTGTGAATGTCCATTTTTCAAATCAAAGCACAAAATCTCATCATTCAAATCATATTTATGTCGGTTCTCAAACTGCAGAACTACGCGAACAACTATTAAACAAAGAAATGGAATTTAAAGACAAAGAAATTGCATTGTTAAAACGGATTATTGAACTGATGGAAGCAAAAACGGACAGCGTAGCAAATCAAGAATGAAAAAAGGTTGGCGAAAACCAGCTTTTTTTGTAGACGTTGTATTTTGTAAAAAGGGCATATACGAAACTTTTGACCATGATTTATGCGAAAATGGCGCGTTATTAACAAGCGTGACTAACAAAGTTGAAACGCTTGCATCGTCGAAAGTTGGAGAAAGAGTGAAAATTGCCCCGAATAAAAAAAATACGCACAATCATGACACGCCACTTTTCTAATTTCGCTCATCATTTTGTATTGTGGATATTATTACTGATTGCAGTTAGTTTTTTGGGCGTGAATTTTTTATTTGCTCAAATTGAAAATTACAAAATTGATTTGGCTCATGAACTCAGTGAAATTATTGAAGCTCCCGTTACAATTGGAAAGATAAACGCTAGACTTCGCGGTATTCAACCTGAATTACAACTGTCACAACTCAACATTGCTGCCGAAAAAATCCAACTTAAAGAAATTCGGTTTGGAATTGATGTTTGGCAATTTTTTTCAACGCAAAATTTACTTGCTGCCACGTCTATAACACTAGTTGGCGCACAAATTACGTTAATTCGTCATATCGATGAAAGTATTACACTTGAGGGTTTGAAAGCAAGCGAGGGGCAACCGTTATGGTTGTTTCAAGGGCGGAAGTACCAAATCTTGCAAAGTACCATAACGTGGTACGATGAAAAAATGCACACGCCACCACGACAAATCACCCCTGTTAATCTGGCGATAATGAATGATGGTCAGCAGCACCGGTTGAATTTGCTCGCTCGATTACCACAACAAATCGAACCGTTGCGCGTATCAGCCGATTTTTCTGGCAATCCATTTGAATCGCAAACGTTAAATGGAAAAATCTTTTTCGAAAGTAAAAATTTTAAACTCAAAGAATTCGCAGACTTTGAGTTGCCATTGTCGCTAAAAATTACGGATGGTGTAGCAAATGTAAAAGCCTGGATGCAATGGAAAAATGGACAACTCCGCATCATTAACGGTGAAGTAAAATTGCAAAATGTCACATTCGCGCACCCGCAACGTTCTAATTTCAAATTGAACGAATTTAAAAGTAACTTTCAACTAAAACATCAAAACGAAACGTGGCAAATTACATTGCCTAAATTTGAAATCACTACGCCTGAAACAGAATTACAGGGTTCAATTTTAGCGAATTTGAACCCGAATAATTCAGATGAAAACAGCATCGGATTATTTTTAGAAAAACTCGAAATTGCGCCTTTAATTTCGATTATCAATTTCTTTTCTGAAACGCCATTCGATACAAATCAATTAAGCGGCATGTTGACGAATCTCAGTTTATTCGCACAGCCAAATCAACAAAAATTTACTGTCGATGGCTCATTTAACAATGTGAAAGCGAATGTGACAAAGTTGAATATCGAGCATTTAAATGGTCATTTTCACGGAAGTGAACTTGCTGGAATATTGCAATTGAGTTCCGACAAATTGGCGTTTAATGCACCAACGTTATTTCGTGAACCATTACCAACGATAAAATTAGAAACTGAATTAACATGGAAACAAACCGCTACGACGTGGCAAGTAAATAGCGAAAAAATTGTGTTAAACAACAGAGATATTCCAAGCGAAAGCGTTTTAAAATTAACGTTGCCGAAAAATGGCTCGGTATTTATGGATTTACAAACACAATTTGAAATTCATGACGCAACGCAAACATGGCGTTATTTACCCGTTGGAATTATGGAAAAAGACGTTGTTTCATGGCTCGATAAGGCATTTGAAAAAGGGCGTGTCAAAAATGGACAATTTTTGTTTTACGGGTTACTAAAAGATTTTCCGTTTGAAAAAGGTCAGGGCGTGTTTGAAGTTTTATTTGATGCCGAAAATGCCAAACTTAATTACGCATCAGACTGGTTACCGCTTAGTGAATTAACTGCGCAAGTGCGATTTTATCAGGATAGTTTGCAAGTAAATTTATC
>JAQTOX010000114.1 GCA_028713055.1 Methylococcales bacterium
CGCATTACTAGCGCATAACTTAAATGTTCAAAGGGACGAAATATCATAATTTTCCCAGACATTTCATCCGGTAATTTCACTTCATCTTCATGGTCTTTTACAGGGTCAGTAATCTGTTTCCCTTTTTGGTAAACCGCCAATTCATGTCCTGCAATTAAACCATCTGCGCTACCTTTATCAATAACAACTACGCTATATAAACCAATTAACACCATGCCATCTTTCACGCCAATAATGTGACCATCGATACTTTGTTCAGGCGGTTTTGGAAAAAAGTTTAATGTATTTTCAACGTCATGATTGGGCATGATAAGGTCGCCAGTTCGAATTTCATGCGTACCTTTTGTAATTCTCAATGTCGCAGGATCGTCATTATTTAGCATCGTTGCTGAAGCCATATATCTTGCTTCATATCCTAAAACGTCGTTGGTATCGGCATCACGATAGATTTCACCTGTGCGGTAAATCGTATAAGTCCCCGTCGTTGTATTGGTTAGATTTTTGACATAAATTTTATCGCCTGTTCCCGCCATCACATGTCCTTCGTGAAAACCTACGACATAAGGTGCGTTTTCTAATTCTTCTTCACTCACCACTTTCGGTGACATTAAAAAACTCGCAATTTTCTCGTGTGGAATTAGGTTAATTGGCTTTTCAAGTTTACTTTCACGAAAGCAAGGCAGCACTTTATTATTTTTATCGAGTAAAAAACTTTTTCGTCCTTTTTCATAATCACTCGGTTTTAACACACAGGGTTTATCGATTTGCAACTCTTGTGGACGTGACAAACTTAATTGGGGTTTTCCATTTACGAGGCTGAAATAAATGGTGTCATTTGGATAAATCAAATGCGGATTTTTAATTTGGGCGTTATTTTTCCAAAGCTCTTTCCACTGCCACGGATGCTGCAAAAATTTCCCAGAAATATCCCAAAGTGTATCGCCTTTTACAACGGCATATTTTTCTGGATGTGTGGGATTTAAAGCAATTTCGTCAGCCGTACTAATCGTTAAAACGAAAAAATTTAGCAATAAGCCAATTAGAAAAGGGCAGGGCGTAGAACGTGTATTTTTCATGTGTGACAACAAAGTTGTAGCGATTTCGGATAGAATTCGCTTTTATTTAGACATTTCTGATCATTATAGTGGAGAGTGCATTGAGTATTCTAACGATTCTCGAGTTTCCAGATGAGCGGTTGCGAAAAATTGCCGCGCCTGTGAAAAATATCGACAAAAACATCATACAACTTATCGACGATATGCTAGAAACCATGTATCACGCGGGTGGAATTGGTTTGGCAGCAACACAGGTAAATGTACATTTACGACTTTTAGTCATTGACACCAGCGAAGAAAAAAATGCACCGTTGTGTCTTATGAATCCTGAAATTATCAGCAAAGATGGCGAATTTGAATATAAAGAAGGTTGTTTATCTGTGCCAGAAAGTTTTGAAAAAATCATCCGACCCGGTCACATTATTGTCAAAGGGTTAGACCGAAATGGTGAAATGATTGAAATCGAAGCAAATGATTTACTTTCGACCTGCCTTCAACACGAAATTGATCATTTGAATGGCAAGCTGTTTGTCGATTATTTGTCGCCATTGAAACGCCAACGCATTAAAACGAAGTTGGAAAAAATGCACCGCTTGGCAGGTAAATCATGAAAATTATTTTTGCAGGAACACCTGAATTTGCAGTCCCGAGTTTGCAGAAATTGATTGATTTGGGTCACGAGATTTGTGCGGTTTATACCCAGCCTGATAGACCGTCTGGACGAGGCCAACACTTGCACCCACCACCGGTAAAAATCTTAGCGTTGGCGCATAACATTCCTGTTTTTCAACCGTTAACGTTAAAAATCGAAGATAAATTGCAGACTTTGCAAGCCTTTAACGCCGATTTGATGGTTGTTATTGCCTACGGAATGATTTTGCCGCAAGCCGTTTTAGACTCACCGCGTTTGGGTTGTATCAATGGACATGGTTCGTTATTACCGCGTTGGCGAGGTGCAGCACCGATTCAACGTGCCGTCATCGAAGGTGACGAAGAAACGGGCGTAACGATTATGCAAATTGTGAAAAAGTTGGATGCGGGCGACATGTTGCATAAAGAAATTTATGCCATTAAACCAACTGACACCTCGGCAATTGTTCACGATGAACTTTCACAACTCAGCGCGATGGGTTTAGAAAAAGTATTGTCGCAAATCGAAAATGGAACGTTGCACGCTGAACCGCAAGACGAAAATTTGGTGACGTATGCGGCAAAATTAACCAAAGAAGAGGCTGTGATTGATTGGACGCAATCGGCTGAAACGTTGGTGCGAAAAATTCACGGTTTAAATCCATGGCCTGTCGCACATACGCTTTATAACGGTTTAGTGATGAAAATTTGGAACGCTGAAGTTTTGAACGAATCGACAGATTTACTTGCGGGGCAAGTGCGTTGTACGCACAAAACATTGGACGTAGCGACAGGCGAAGGCGTTGTAAGAATTCATGAATTGCAATTACCCAATGGCAAACGGATGAGTGCGACAGCGTTTTTAGCTGCACACGATTTAAATGGCGTGCAATTCGGGTGACAAATCCAAACTCTGGTATTCGTGATAATCGCCACTTCGGAAAAGTTGGCGATTTTCTTAAACAAAAAATTCAACCTAACTCCAAACTGCGTTTTGTATCTGCATATTTTAGTATTTTCGGATTTGAAGCACTGAAGTCAGAATTATTGCCGATTGATAAACTGCAATTTTTATTTGGTGAGCCTACCTTTATAAAACCGTTAGACGTGGCGCAAACCGAAGCTAAAAATTTCACTATCGTCGATAACGATTTGTCATTGTTGAATCGACTCAAACAAAAAGCTCTTGCCAAAGTCTGTGCTGATTGGATTGTTGAAAAAGTCGAAATTCGTTCGCTGATTCAAACGAATTTATTACACGGCAAACTCTATCACATCGATAATCGTGGCGTAGAAGCTGCATTGCTCGGTAGTTCTAACTTCACGCTGCACGGTTTAGGTGAAGGCAATTCAAATATTGAATTGAATTTAGTTGTCGATAGTGACCGCGACAGGCAGGATTTAAAACGTTGGTTTGATGGAATTTGGAACGACAAAACGCTAGTTCAAGATGTTAAGCAAGAGGTGTTGAATGGTTTGTTCATAAATTTGGCAAAATGCAACGCGGTGTTTTTCCACAATTTAAAGTGAACGAATTAGCTGGTTTTCCCATTCCAAAAATCTCCGAATCCGAGCAACAACCGTTTATCAAATTAGTGGACAAAATCCTTGCCGAGAAAAAAGCAGGCAACGACACGAGCGCGTTGGAACATGAGATTGATTTGTTGGTTTATGGGCTTTATGGGTTAAATGAAGAGGAAATTTTGATTGTGGAGGGTGGAAAATGAGCGCGGTCATGTCATTAAACGATGTTAGAACCAAAGAATTATTAACCGAAGTGATGGTTGATTTAATCAAAAACAAACGTGAAGTTTTGCATGAAATCATGTTAGAAGCGTTAGAAGAAGTCGGATTAGCCAACGCGATTATGGATGGCAGGGAAAATGATTTTGTTTCGGAAGATGAGATTTTTTCGATTTTGAACGGTGCGAATGAGTGAAAGTAAAATTTGAAGCGAAGTTTGCGAAGGATTTACGCACAATTCGAGAGCCGAAAATTTTGAGCAAAGTGCAAGAAATTATTGGCGAATGTAAATCGGCAAACAGTTTGGCAGAACTTAATCACGTTAAGAAAATGCAAGGTTATGAGAGTTTTTATCTGATTCGTTTGGGCGATTATCGAATTGGGCTTGAACTTGTCGATGGCGAACTCATTTTCACGCGCTTTTTGCATCGTAAAGAAGTTTATAAGTATTTTCCTTAAAGGAGTTTTTGATTGTGGAGATAATCATGTTAGAAAACGTGCAAGTGATTCAAGAAAAAGGACAAAACAAATTTGCAGTGATTGATTTTGAAGAGTTTGTTTTGGTGAAAGAGTTATTGTCGAATGCTGAAAAATTGGAAGATTATTTAGATTATTTACACATTCAAACGGTTAAGAAACAGGATAAATCAACGCGTCATTCTTTTGGTGATGTTTTAACCGCTTTAAATATGACGTTATGAATACAAGACTTATTGCCGCCCGAACTTTGGTTCGGGTTTTAGATGGTGGGCAATCGCTCACTGCCGCGTTAGAACACACGCTGCCAGCTCTCGAAAATCCTCAAGATAAAGCTTTTGTCCAAGCGGTATGTTATGGCGTGTGTCGCTATTATCATCAGCTGCAATTTATTTTGATGCAGCTTCTCGACACGCCGATTAAAGACGCTGAAATTTACGCTCTCGCGTTAGTCGGTTTGTATCAACTGGCGTTTATGCGCGTAAAAACACACGCGGCAGTTTCTGAAACAGTCGATGCAACGCGCAAAAAATCGTGGGCAAAAAATTTAATTAACGCACTGTTGCGACGTTATTTGCGTGAACAAGAAGACCTTGAAAAACGTGCAAATGAAAACCCCGTCGCGTTACATAGTCATCCGAAATGGTTAATTTCACGCCTTGAAAATGATTGGGGAAGTGAGAATGCAGCACGAATTTTTCAAGCGAATAATCAATTTCCACCGATGGTTTTGAGGGTAAATTGTTTGCAAACGTCGCGTGAAAATTATTTGCAGCAATTGGCAGATTTAAGCATTGAAGCCGAAGCCGTTGAGACGTGTTCATCCGCGATTCGTTTAAGTAAACCGGTGGCGGTTTTTTCGTTGCCGAACTTTGAAAGTGGCATGGTTTCAGTCCAAGATACAGCCGCGCAATTTGCAGCAGGTTTATTAGATTTGAAAGCAGGGCAGCGGGTTTTAGATTTGTGTGCTGCGCCGGCCGGTAAAACCGCGCATATTTTAGAAACACAACCCGATTTAGAATGCGTGGCGGTAGATATTGATGCGACGCGGATGTTGCGCGTGGAAACGAATTTGCAACGCTTAAATTTATCGGCGCAACTGATTGTCGGTGACGCGACGAAACCTGAAAGCTGGTGGGATGGAAAATTATTTGACCGTATTTTGGTTGATGCACCCTGTTCGGCGTTAGGTGTCATTCGCCGTCATCCCGATATTAAAATTTTGCGGCGTGCCGATGATTTAGTGGCTCTGCCTGCGTTGCAAGCGGCTATTTTAAACGCCGCGTGGTCAATGCTTTCTGAAGGTGGTTTGTTAGTTTATGCGACGTGTTCAATTTTAAAAACCGAGAACGAAGACCAAATTGCTCAATTTTTAACGCAACATTCCAATGCACAAGAAATTCCTTTTGATAAAAATCCCGCGCAACACGGTTGGCAAATTCTGACTGGCGACAACAATTGCGACGGTTTTTATTACGCCCGCTTACGTAAAACGATTTCAGCGGCATAGTATTTGCTGCTATTTCGTTATTATTTTGCTTCATTTTATTTTTTCGAGAACATCACATGACTAAATCTAAAACCACTTCACCCTTTGAAGCCTTTTTAGAACAGGCACAACAAAACAATATGGACATCATGGAGCTGCTGGCAGCAGGCGATTTATTAACGCCTACGCAACAAATTGAACTCTATGAAACATGGATTAAACACAGCGATTCTCCCGTTCGCTATGCAGCGTATTTCAATTTAGCCGTCATTTTTGATCAGCAAAACTTATCCGAAAAAGCAGAGCAAGCCTATCGTGATTCCATCGAAATACATCCTGATTTTATTCAAGGACAATTCAATTTAGGGGCAAATTTAGAACGTCAAAATCGTATTGAAGACGCTTTAAATCAGTGGCGTAGTATCGTTGAAAAATATGAATACATTGAGCTGTCTGACGAAGACAAAAAAATCTATATTTTGGCGTTGAACAGTTTGGGACGTGTTTTGGAAATTGAGCGTAATTTTCAAGAATCCGAAAAATTTTTAACACAAAGTTTATTGTTAAATTCCGAGCAACCAAAAGTGATTTCGCATTGGGTACATTTGCGTCAAAAACAATGTGAATGGCCGGTATATAAACCCCTTTTGGGCGTATCGAAAGCAGCGATGATTGCCGGAACATCGGCATTAGCTATGTTGAGTGCGTCGAATGATCCACAAGAACAGCTGGAAAATTCACAAAATTTCGTCAAAGAAAAAGTATCTACAAATTTACCGAATTTGGTTGAACATCAAGCTCCATACAATCATAAAAAAATTCGGATTGGTTATTTGTCATCCGATTTTCGTACGCATGCGGTTTCGTTGTTGACTGTTGAATTGTATGAATTGCATAACCGCGATAAATTCGAAATTTATGGTTTTTGCTTAACACCACCTGACGATTCTGCGTTACGGATGCGCGTAGCAGGTGCGATGGATGAGTTTATTTCAGTTTTAGACATGACCGACGAAGAGGCGGCGCATTGCATTCATTCGCACGAAATTGATTTGCTCGTGGATTTACAGGGTTTGACTTCTGGCGTGCGTCCGAACATTTTGGCGTATCGTCCAGCCCCCGTTCAAGTCACTTATTTAGGTTTTCCAGGCACAACTGCGTTGCCAAATATCGATTATGTGATTGGCGACGAGTTTTTAATTCCACCTGAATTAGCAACGTATTTCAGCGAAACGCCACTTTATATGCCACACGTTTTCCAAGTTTCAGACCGAAAACGTCCTGTGGGTGAAAAACCAACACGCGCGAGCTGTGAATTACCAGATGATGCGTTTGTGTTCTGTTCATTCAATAATAATTACAAAATTACAGAAGAGATGTTTTCTTGTTGGATGCGGATTTTAAAGCGTGTGCCAGACAGTGTTTTATGGTTACTTGCTGATAACGAATGGGCGCATGACAACATGATGAATGCGGCACAATCTCACGGTATTGAAAAAGAACGCGTAATTTTTGCATCGCGAGTTACACCTGCCGATTATTTGGCGCGTTATCAAATTGCTGACGTATTTTTGGATTGCACTCCATTTAATGGTGGCACGACAGCAAATGATGCGTTGTTTATGGGTTTGCCAATTTTAACGTTGAGCGGCAAAACGTTTGCGTCACGCATGGCGGGAAGTTTGCTGCATTCGCTCAATTTAGACGAGTTGATTACTTACAATCTTGAAAATTACGAAGAAAAAGCGGTGGAATTGGCTGCAAATCGTAATCACGTTGCCGATTTACGTCGAAGCATTGAAGCGCGTCGTTCGACGTGTCATCTGTTTGATATACCACAACAAGTCCGTGACATCGAAGCATTATACGAAAAAGCGATTACACAAGGGATTCCAAATAAAAAAACTAAACACGTTGTTTCAATGACAGATTTAACAGGTGATTACGCAGTATTGAGTTTATTTTATGGCATTGTGATTCGCATGAAACGTGTGCCAAAATCCACCAGTCAACCGCACATTCACGCTGATTTCCAAGGTTCAACGGCTCGCATTACGTTAAATCCGTGTGAAATTAGTCAAAGTAATTTACCGACAAAACAAGAACGTTTAGCGTTGGCGTGGGTGGAAATCCATCAAGACGATTTGTTGGCGAATTGGAATTTAGTCAACCACGGGCAAATACCTGTAGTTATTGACGCATTGAAGTAAACAAACCAAATTTTTTAATTTTTAACACAAGGAAAAACAATGAAATCATTTTTACACGTCGGTTGCGGTCCAAAACACAAAGACGAAACAACGAAAGGCTTTAACAGTGATGAATGGAACGAAATTCGTTTTGACATTGACGAATCCGTTAAACCCGATTTAGTCGGCACAATGACGGACATGAGTTCAGTCGAAACAGAATCAGTGGATGCTTTATTTTCAAGTCACAATATCGAACATTTGTATCCGCACGAAGTACCTGTTGCGTTAAGTGAATTTTCGCGTGTACTTAAAGCCGATGGTTTTGTGGTAATTACTTGCCCTGATTTGGTATCTGTTTGCAAATTGGTTGCTGAAGATAAATTGACCGATGCAGCGTACGTGTCACCCGCAGGTCCTATTACACCGTTAGATATTTTATACGGACATCGTCCGGCAATGGCTCGCGGTAATTTATATATGTCGCATCGTTGTGGTTTCACGAAAAAAACATTATCGGCAGATTTGCAAGCGGCTGGTTTTGCAATGATTGGTATTATTGCCAGACCAGAACATTTCGATTTGTGGGCAATTGCCAGTAAAAAAGAGATGTCGCAAGAAGAATTGATGGAATTATTTAAAACTCAATTGGGTTAAGCGTTCGTTTTCGAGGGGTTCATAACATGACTAGACAATCAGTAACGATGTACAAACATATTCTCCTTGCCGTGGATTTTTCATCGGACACGGATTGTCTAGTCAAACGCACTTTTGACATAGGCTCAGAATTTGCTGCCAAGATTAGCATCGTTCACATTTTAGATAACATTCCTATGCCCGATATAAGTTACGGCACAATCATTGCTCTTAATGACGAAACAGATAACGCTTTACTCGAACAAGAAAAAGCCAAGTTGAATGAAATCGGGGAGCGTTTAAATGTACCCGATGAACAACGTTGGTTAATTTGGGGTTCGCCGAAAGAAGAAATTTGTGCGCTTGCTGAACAAGAAAACATTGATTTAATTATCGTTGGTTCGCACGGACGGCATGGTTTAGCGTTATTACTTGGTTCAACTGCAAACGATGTGTTGCATCATGCTCCCTGCGATGTACTCGCAGTACGATTGAAATAAAAATCGTAAGGAAAATAAATGTTTAAAAGTATGACGCTAGGAACAAAATTGGTAACAAGTTTTATCACTGTCGCTACGATTGGCTTAATTGTCTGTGTCATTGGCATATTTAATATGAATCGCTTAGATCATTATGTTGATAAAGTTTATAGCAAAGATTTACTCGGTTTGTCTTACGTTAAAGAGGCACAAAGTACGCGATTACGTGCTGCACGTGATTGGCGAAGTGCTTTATTAGCGACAACCATTGAAGAAAAGCGTAAAGCTGTCGA
>JAQTOX010000115.1 GCA_028713055.1 Methylococcales bacterium
ACCGTGATATTCAGGGCAGATCCAGTAATTGGTAACAACTATATTTATAACGTTTTCGCCCAAGACGAAATTGCATTGGACGATGAAAAACGTTGGCTTTTTACCCTAGGATCAAAAGTTGAGTATTACAGCATGACGCGCTTTGAAGTTGAACCAAGTGGTTCGTTAAGCTGGCATATCAATAATCAACACACGTTATGGACAAGCGTTTCACACGCTGTTCGAACTCCAGCACGAAGCCAACGTGATTTAACTGTGTTACTTTTTGATTCGATGACCAATGTTGGTAAAGCTAAACTTCCCGTCATGGTACAAGGCATCGGTAAACAAGGCATTGATGCTGAAAACGAAACAGCATATCAAATGGGTTGGCGAGGCGCATTTAGTTCAGATCTGACCGTGGACGTAACTGCTTTTTATGCAAGTTACAACGATATTACGCGCTTAGAAATGACCGACAATTCATCTATAAATAGCAGTTTAGGTTTTCCAGCGGTGGTTATTCCAATGCAAGTGGGTAACAATTTGAACGCGCAAACCATCGGCGCGGAATTGGGTTTGAATTGGCAAACTACGGAATGGTGGCGAAATTATTTGAGCTATAGTTTCATCAATGTGAACACTCAACCTTATGTCGGTCATGTACTTGTCCATCCGAGTGCCGATGAGAAGACGGTACCACAACATCAAGTTTCATTACGCACCAATTTTAACGTGACTCATGACATTGATTTTGATGTGTGGGGACGTTACACCGACGCAATTGTGGCGAATAACCGTCCGATTGATAGTTATTTCAATACCGACGTGCGAGTAGCGTGGCGACCTGTGAAAGGTTTTGAATTATCGTTGATTGGGCAAAACTTAATTCAAACCAACCATATTGAGTGGCAAGGTGATTTTTTAATGCCTCGAACAAATTACGTTTCGCGGGGCGTGTACGCAAAATTCAACTGGCAGTTTTAAAACAACAAGAGACTTTTTTATGACAACAAACACACAAACAACGCATAGTCATTGGTCATCACGATTTGCATTTATTTTAGCAGCAACGGGTTCGGCAGTGGGTTTAGGTAACATTTGGAAATTCCCGTACATCACCGGCGAGAATGGTGGCGGAGCATTTGTTGTAGTGTATTTAGCGTGTGTGTTGCTAATTGGTATTCCAATCATGATTGCCGAAACCATGCTTGGGCGACGTGGTCAACGCAATCCGATTGAGACAATGGAAATGCTGACCGAAGAAGCGCAAGCCGATAAAAATTGGCATTATCTCGGTTGGATGGGTGTGATTGCGGGTGTGTTGATTTTATCTTATTACAGCGTGATTGCAGGGTGGGCTTCGGCGTACGTTTTAAAAGCCTTCACGGGTAATTTTTTTGATGCCGACGCAACGGCGATTCAAACATTATTCGAGAATTTTGTCGCTAGTCCGATGCAATTGATTTTTTGGCACAGCCTTTTTATGAGCGCGACGATGTGGATTGTGGCGCGAGGCGTGAATAATGGGCTAGAAAAATCTGTGCGATTTTTGATACCGAGTTTATTTGTGTTACTGATTTTATTGGTTGGTTACGCAATGACGACGGACAGTTACCAACGTGGCTTGGATTTCATGTTCAATTTAGATTTTAGCAAACTGACGCGCACTTCCGTTTTGACCGCGATGGGACATGCTTTTTTCACGCTGAGTTTGGGTATGGGTGCGATTATGGTTTATGGCGCGTATTTACCCAAAAATGTATCGATTGCGAAAACCGCGTATTTAGTTGCCGCCGCAGATACTGTTGTGGCATTACTTGCTGGCGTGGCGATTTTTCCACTTGTTTTTGAACACGGATTACACCCCGCTTCAGGCGCAGGTTTGATTTTTCAAACATTGCCGATTGCCTTTGGAAATATGACAGGCGGTTGGTTCATAGGTATTTTATTTTTTGTGTTATTAGTTTTTGCTGCGTTGTCATCGTCAATTTCATTGATTGAACCGGCAGTGGCATGGCTTGTTGAAAACAAAAACTTCAGTCGCGAAAAAGCGTGTGTTTGGACGGGGTTAGGCACGTGGTTTTTAGGTTTGGGTACGGTGTTTTCGTTTAACATTTGGAAAGATGTTCTTTTCTTTGAACGCACAATTTTTCAATTACTCGATTACATCACCTCGAATTTAATGTTACCGATTGGTGGATTTTGCATTGCCGTTTTTGCGGGTTGGATTATGAAACGCGAACACACCGAATCCGAACTTGAAATGCCGTGCAAACCTAGCTACACACTGTGGCGGGCATTGATTCGTTACGTTGCACCCGCTTCGATTTTTTTGGTGTTTTTACACGTCATTGGGGTGTTATAAATGACACGTGTAGAAAAAAGTGCGTTGGTGAAATTCTCCGCGCAACAAATGTTTGACTTAGTAAACGATGTCGAAAGTTATCCACAATTTTTACCATGGTGCAGCGGCAGTCGCATTATCAAACGAGATGACAATTTGGTAGAAGCGGAATTATCGATTTCAAAAGGCGGTTTTCAGAAAAATTTTTCAACTCGAAACCAACTGGAATACGGTCGCAAAATGACAGTGGAATTACTCGATGGTCCATTTTTGCATTTAACAGGCGAATGGAATTTTTTACCATTGCGTGATGATGCCAGCAAAATTACACTCGATTTAGACTTTGAATTATCTGGAAAGTTGGCGAATTTAGCGTTTGGCGCGGTGTTCAACCAAATTTGTAACACGATGGTCAGCTCATTTACGCAACGTGCAAAAGAAGTTTATCCTCATGATTAACGTTGAAGTGGCTTATGCAACGCCTGAAAAACAAACATTGCTGGCGGTTTCATTATTCGAAAATTGCACCGTCGCCGAGGCGATTGTGCAATCAGGCATTTTGAAACAGTTTTCAGAATTGCATTTGGAATTTTTGAATGTCGGGATTTTTTCAACGCCTTGTGCGTTAGAACGTAATGTAAAAAATGGCGACAGAATTGAAATTTATCGCCCGTTGCAAAATGATCCGAAAGATGCGCGGCGACAACGGGCGATGAAAAGATAGAATTTTTACGGTGTTACGGCGGTTGGTTTAACGGTTTCAACTTCTTTTTTTACATCATCGTGATTGTCGTCATAACCAAACCAGCCTGTCATTGTTTCCCACAATGTTTTTTCTAAATCGCGTTTTGGGACATCGACAACTTTATCGACACTTGGTTTTGCAATGGGTATCGCACTGGGTCTCAAATCCCCTTGAATACCTTTTACTTGATCATTCTCAAAGAAAATAGAAACTGCTTTTTTCTCTGGATCTTCACCGCCTTTTTTCGACGAATAAATATAATCCCAACGATTTTGATGAAAGTAATCCACCAGCATTGGCGAACCCATAATATATAACACTTGGCGTTTCGTCATATTCGGACGTAATTGGTCAATCATCGTTTGATCAATCATATTGCCTTGATTCACATCAATCGTATAAACATAAGGCAAGTGGTTCAAAACGGTGGAACACGACATCAGCGACGCGCTGAGAAGACTTAAAGATAAAATCGATTTTCGCATTATTGGAAACACTTCAAAATAAATAAAGAATGACGCGAATTCTACGGGATTTGCCCTAAACAGTCATGCGCTCTCCTTTAAAAAAACGTTACAATGCACGAAAATTAAACTCTTTCGAGGATTCCAAAATGGGAAATCAAGAAAATTACGAACTCAAAAATGCAGGTTTAAAAGTAACCGCCCCGCGCATTAAAATTTTGCAAATTTTAGAAAAACAAGTGCATGACCGTCATTTTTCGGCTGAAAAACTCTACAAAATTTTACTTCAAGAAAACGAAGACATTGGATTAGCGACGGTTTATCGCGTGTTGACACAATTTGAAGCGGCGGGGTTAGTCACACGTCACCATTTTGAAGGTGGAAATTCGGTTTTTGAACTCGACAACGGCGGACATCACGACCATTTAGTATGTGTAAAATGCGGTAAAGTTGACGAATTTAAGGATGAATTGATTGAAAATCGTCAACGCGAAATCGCAGACAATTTGGGTTATGAACTTACCGACCACAATTTTTACCTTTACGGTTTTTGTGGCGCGTGCCGCAAACCGAAAGCCTAACTTCTCTCAAAAAATTATTCATGTTTAAACCTCTTATTTTCTACATCGGCTTGCGTTATACCCGTGCTAAACGCCGTACACAGTTTATTTCATTCATCACCCTGACTTCTGTTTTAGGTATCGCACTCGGTGTCACGGCGTTGATTACTGTACTTTCGGTGATGAACGGTTTTGAAGCCGAATTACGTGAACGCATTTTAGGGATGACTTCGCACGCTACAGTTACTGGACAAACGGGGCAACTCGATAATTGGCAGGAATTAGACCAACGTTTAGTGGGTTATCCGCACATTCAAGGCACTGCACCGTTTATTAACGGGCAAGTGATGATTAACGCTGAACATCGTGTCAGTGGCACGATGTTAAGTGGTATTTTGCCTGACTACGAAGCGAAAGTTTCTGAAGTCGCCACAAAAATGAAAGTTGGAAAATTAACGGATTTAATCGCGGGAGAATATGGCATTATTCTAGGTGTAGAGTTAGCAAATTATTTAGGCGTAGCCATCGGCGATAAAATCACCGTCATCAGTCCGCAAGTCAATTCAACACCCGCAGGCGTTGTCCCAAGAATGCGCCGTTTTACCGTAATCGGCACATTCCAAGTGGGAATGTACGAATACGATAGAAACATGGCGTTAATTCATCTCGACGACGCGGCAAAATTATTCCGTTTAGAAACAGCGGTTTCTGGTTTACGAATTAAATTAGACGATTTATTCAACGCGCCACGCATTACACGCGAGCTATCACAAGCCCTTTATAACAACTATTACGTGAGTGATTGGACTATTGCACACAGCAATTTTTTCCGAGCAATTCAAACTGAAAAACGGGTGATGTTTATTATTTTGTTACTCATTGTGGCTGTGGCAGCATTTAACATTGTGTCTACGTTGGTGATGGTTGTAACGGATAAACGTGGTGACATTGCAATTTTGAAAACCCAAGGTTTGACTTCGCCCTCAGTGATGGGAATTTTCATGGTGTTGGGTGCAATTATTGGCATAGTTGGAACAGTGCTTGGCACAATTGGCGGCGTGATTTTGGCATTAAATGTTGAAACGATTGTGCCAGCGATTGAGAAATTTTTTGACGTTCAATTCATGGCGGCGGATGTTTACTACATCAGCGAATTACCGTCGAAACTGGTTTGGACAGATGTGTATGCGATTGCGGGAATGGCGTTTTTCTTATCATTACTAGCGACAATTTACCCAGCGTGGCAAGCCGCTAAAGTCAATCCAGCAGAGGTTTTGCGTTATGAGTAAGTTAATTTTGGAATGCAAAAACCTGGTGAAACGCTACGGCGACTTAGACGTTGAAGTGTTGAAAGGTGTGAATTTAGAAATTACGATTGGCGAACGGGTTGCAATTATGGGTGCGTCGGGTTCGGGTAAAAGCACGTTGTTACATTTGCTCGGCGGTTTGGACAAACCGACCAGCGGTGAAGTGGTTTTGAATGGCGTAAATTTAAACGAGGTTAGTGGTGCGAAGTTGGCGCGATTACGTAACCAATCACTCGGATTTATTTACCAGTCGCATCATTTATTGGGCGAGTTTACGGTGTTAGAAAACGTAGCGATGCCATTGTTGATTGGTAAAGAATCGGTCAAAAATGCACAAATTCGTGCCAAAGAATTATTGCAGCGCGTGGGTCTAGGACATCGAATCGAACACAAACCGGGTGAACTTTCAGGTGGTGAACGTCAACGAGCCGCTGTGGCGCGAGCGTTAATTAACAAACCAGCTCTCGTTTTAGCTGATGAACCGACGGGGAATTTAGACAGTAAAACCGCAGAATCAGTTTATCAATTGATGTTGGAATTAAATCAAGAATTACAGGTAAGTTTTTTGGTTGTGACACATGACCACGATTTGGCAAGCAAACTCGGAAAAGTGCTACACATGGAAGATGGAGTAATTCTGTCGTGAGTAAAGTTAAAATTATCGGTGGACAATGGCGGAGTAGGCAAATCGATGTTCTCGACGCAGAGGGTTTACGTCCAACGCCAAATCGCGTCCGCGAAACGTTGTTTAATTGGTTACAAGCGGATATTTTTAACAGTCGGTGTTTAGATTTATTTGCGGGCAGTGGTGCGTTGAGTTTTGAAGCGGCTTCACGTGGTGCGAAAACCATTGTTCAAGTCGAAAATAATGTGGCAGCGTACGGTGTGTTGAAATTAAATGTAGAAAAATTAGGCGCGACGCAAATTCAAACTGTGCAATCCGATGCGCTGTCGTATTTAGCAAAACCCCCGGTTAATCCATTTGACATTATTTTTATAGACCCACCGTTTGGATTGGATTTGGTAGCAAAAACCTGTGAATTACTCGAAAAACAGAATTGGCTTACGCCCTATTCGAAAATTTATGTCGAAACCGAAACCGATTTAACATTTGAACTACCTGAACGTTGGCAACTTTTGAAAAGCAAAGTCGCGGGTGAAGTAGCATATCGGTTGTTTGAAATACGGTGAATTTTAGGATTTTGAGTACAACAAAAAAGGCACAAGCTGCATTTTTGCAACTTGCGCCTTTTGTTTTCAGCTTAAAAGAACTTATTTTTTCTCTTTCGCTTTGTTACGTTCTGCCACTTCTTTAATTACTTCGTCTGCCACGTTTTTAGGGCAAGGTAAGTAATGTGAGAATTCCATTGAGAACTGACCACGACCTGAAGTCATGGTACGCAAATCACCGATGTAACCGAACATTTCGCTCAATGGTACTTCTGATTTAATACGCACGCCGGTTGCGCCTGCATCTTGTGATTTAATCATGCCGCGACGACGGTTTAAATCACCGATTACGTCACCAACGTGATCAGATGGTGTGAACGTATCAACCGCCATAATCGGTTCAATCAATTGTGGAGCCGCTTTTGGAATCGATTGACGGAATGCCGCTTTCGCTGCAATTTCAAACGCGATTGCAGACGAATCGACCGCATGGAAACCGCCGTCCATCAACATGACTTTGAAATCTAAACAAGGGAAGCCAGCCAAAACACCTTTGTCGAGCATCGATTTGAAGCCTTTTTCAACGGCAGGCCAGTATTCACGTGGAACGTTACCGCCAGTAACTTTTGATTCAAATACGAAACCTGAACCTGGCTCACCTGGTTCGATGATGTAATTGATTTTGCCGTATTGACCCGAGCCGCCTGATTGTTTTTTATGGGTATATTCGTCTTCGACAGTACGTGTAATCGTTTCGCGGTATGCAACTTGTGGTTTTCCGACGATTACGTCAACGCCATGAGTACGACGCAAAATGTCCACTTTAATGTCTAAATGTAATTCGCCCATCCCTTTCAAAATCGTTTCGCCACTGTCTTCGTCGGTTTCAACATGGAAAGATGGATCTTCTTGAATCATTTTGCCTAACGCCACGCCCATTTTTTCAGACGCACTTTTGTCTTTTGGCGAAATAGCCAACGAAATAACGGGATCAGGGAAAACCATGGGTTCTAATGTCGCAGGGAATTTTGGATCACATAATGTGTGACCTGTTTGCACGTTTTTCATACCCAAAACAGCAACGATGTCGCCTGCTTGCGCTGATTCTAATTCGATACGAGTATCAGCGTGCATTTCAACGATACGACCAATACGTTCGGTTTTACCGGTGAAAGTATTTAAAACTGCTGTACCTTTTTCTAATTTACCCGAGTAAATACGTAAGAAAGTCAATGCGCCAAAACGGTCATCCATAATTTTAAATGCTAACGCGCGTAATGGTCTGTCTGCATCAACTTCTGCAAAAGTACCCGTTGGATTACCATCTAAATCTACTTCGGGTTGTGGATTTACGTCAGTTGGGCAAGGTAAATAATCAATAACGCCATCTAAAACGAGTTGAACACCTTTGTTTTTAAATGACGATCCGCAGAATGTCGGGAAGAAATCCATATTGATTGTTCCTTTACGGATACAACGTTTAAGAGTTTCAACATCTGGCGCAATTTCATCGTCTAAGTATTTTTCGTAAACGGCATCGTCTTGATCGATAACATCTTCAACCAATCTGGTACGCCATTCTTCTGCTTTTGCTTGTAACTCAGCAGGAATTTCTTCGATGGTGTATTTCAATGGATCGCCAGATTCGTCCCAAACCCATGCTTTCATGGTTAACAAATCAACTACACCTGAGAATTTTTCTTCTTCGCCAATTGGCAAAGTCATAACAACAGGTTTTGCCGCTAAAACGTCTTCAACTTGTTTTATCACACGGTAGAAATCTGCACCGATACGGTCTAATTTATTAACATAAATAATCCGTGAGACTTTTGAATCATTCGCATAACGCCAGTTGGTTTCTGATTGAGGTTCAACGCCGCCTGAACCACAGAATACACCCACACCGCCGTCTAAAACTTTTAATGAACGGTAAACTTCAATCGTGAAATCAACGTGACCTGGGGTATCGATAATGTTGAAACGGTGATCTTTCCAGAAACAAGTTGTCGCTGCTGATTGAATGGTAATCCCACGTTCTTGTTCTTGTTCCATGAAATCGGTCGTCGCTGCGCCATCATGTACTTCACCGATTTTGTGAATTTTTCCGGTTAATTTCAAAATACGTTCGGTTGTCGTCGTTTTGCCCGCATCAACGTGGGCAAAAATACCGATGTTTCT
>JAQTOX010000116.1 GCA_028713055.1 Methylococcales bacterium
ATGACGCTGAAAAAGCCGCTAAACGCACCGTTGAATTGATGGCACAGATTCATGGCAATAATGCGGATGTGTGGCAAAAAATTCTCAATATGCCATTCACTCAAGAACGGCGCAGCAAAATAGAATTGGCGTTTTATAGTGAGTTGATTCCAGATTTGTATATGTCAGGCTTGGTACCGCAGTTGTATTTATCCGCCGCGCAATCGACTTTGCATTGTTTACAAGGTGGTATGGATGAATCCGTGATTTATTCATTTTCGATTATGGGGCTAAATTTAGGCGAGCAAGGGCAATTTGAGCTGGCATTTAAATATCAAGATTTAGCGCATGAATTGTGTGCGCGTTATCCCGATACTTTTGGCGCAACGCGAGGTATCAACGGAATTGTGTGGTGCAATATGCACTCACGTAGTCATCCAGCAGACATTGTTGCCTATTGTCGCAAAGGCATTCAAAGCGGTAAAAACTGTGGTGATTTGTACAATGCGGGGCTGACTTACGCACCATTGATGTGGAATTTGCAGGTGCAAGGTGCGAATTTCAAAGCTATTTCTGACGCGGCGACCGAATGTTTGGAGTTTTCACAAAAAAACCAACTCAGTTTTTCAGTTGGTATTGCTCAAGCGATGCAAGCAGGTTGGATTGAACCTATGAAAAGTATGTCCGCCCCTTTAATCCCAATGGCTAACACGTTGAAATTATGGGAAAGTTGTAACCATGTTGCAACGGCAGGCTGCTATTTTGTGCATTTGGCGATGTGCCATTATTACTACGGACGTTATGACGAGGCGGAAGAAAGTTTGCAAGCTGTGAATCGTTATTTAACCGGTTTAACGGATAACGTTCTAAAACGGCAGTGGTATGTATTTCAAGCCTTGAACGCGCTGTGTTTGTATAAAAAAAATGGTGGAGATAAAGATGCCCTCATTGCAAAACTCGAAAAGTTAATCGCACCCGTCGAAACATGGGCGAGTTTTGGCGTATTGCTGCAACCGTATTTACAGCTTTATCGTGCTAAGTATTCGTATTGTTTCGGTGAATTTTCTGAAAGTTGCCCACGTTATTTGGAAGTTATCGAAACATCACATCGCTTGGGTTATACGTTTTTAGAAGGTTTTGCGAACGAAAGTTTTAGTGATTGGTTACGTGAGTCGGGTTATCAAAGTGGCGATAGTTATTGTCGTGAAGCGGTGCGCTTATACCGACAATGTGGCGCACAAGGCAAAGAAATTCAATTACTCGAACGCTTACCTGCGTCTTTTGAAGAAGAACGTGACTTTGACAATGATACCGTCGAGCCATTGAATAATTTAATGTTGCCAAATTTGAATGTGGATTATTTGGTGAAATCGACGTTAGCATTATCGGCAGAAAGTAATCAGGAAAAATTGCTCGAAAAAATTATGGATACGGTATTACAATCGAGCGGCGCACAACACGGTTATTTGCTGGTGCAATCGGGAACGGACTGGCTGGTACGAGCGTCTAGCCACGTCGTTTCGAAAGAAATACAGTTAGAAACAAATTTAAAACCGCTAAACACACTTGTCGAAGTGTGCCAAGGTATTGTGCATTATGCCTGCCGTACTTTGACTGCCGTTGTTCTTGCTGATGCACAAACGTCAGTTGAATTTCGAGATTTACCTGAAGTTAGCCAGTTCGGTTTACGTTCATTACTTTGTTTACCGTTGCAACGACAAGGGCAATTGGTTGGTTTGCTATATTTAGAAAATCGACTTGCACCCGACGTATTTACTGTTGAGCGAGTTCAAGAAACAGAATTATTAAGTCAGCAAGCCGCTATTTCACTAGAAACGGCGCGTATGATTGCTGAAATCGGACAATTTAACGCGATGCTGGAAAAGCGCGTCACAGACGAGGTGGCGCAAAACCGTGAAAAAGATCATTTGATGATTCAACAATCACGTTTAGCCGTGATGGGTGAAATGATTAACAATATCGCGCATCAATGGCGACAACCGTTAAATGCGTTGGGATTAGTGCTGGGGAATCTAAAAGATGCTCAACGCTTTAACGAATTGACAGCAGATTATTTGGAACGACAAGTGGCGGAAGGGTGGCAATATATTGAAAATATGTCGCATACCATCAATGATTTCCGAAACTTTTTTAGTCCGACCAAAGCGCAAGAAATTTTTAGTTTACAAGATGCGATTCAACAAGCGGCAACATTGGTGAATGCCAGTTTAAAAGCACACAACATTGATTTAAAAATTGATGCACCCAGTGATATAAAAATTGTAGGGTTTGCCAATGAATACGCGCAAGTGCTACTCAATTTATTGACTAATGCCAAAGAAGCCATACTCGCGCATGATAACAAAGGGGGAAATATCGTGGTGCAATTACGAAAAGTAGACGATTTGGCGCAAGTCACGGTTACGGATAATGGTCATGGTATCGATGAAGATATTTTGCCGCGTTTATTTGAACCCTATTTTTCCACCAAAGAAGGTGGCACGGGCATCGGTTTATATATGTCAAAAATGATTATTGAAAACAGCATGAATGGGAAAATTAGCGTTCGAAATGTACCGGATGGCGTGGAATTTATGATTGTTACACCGATTTAGTCATAACAAATTTTTTAGCCCAAATTTAGGAGCGAAAATGAAACAAGTCGCCTCATTAAAATACGAAACACATTATCACAATGCAATGATTCAAAAGATTTTTGATTCGATTGAATTGGACAACATCACGCGAACAGAACGTTATGACATGTTTGAAGAGTATGGTCGCCGTGAATATGAAGAACGAAAAATAAAATATGACCGTTTCAAAGCACTCTACGAAGTAGTTCAAAACTTCTTAGCGGCGGGTATTGATATTGAGTTAATTTCAAAAAATACTGGTTTAACGATTTCTGAAATTGAAACTCCTTTTGTTATTGATGAAGAACTCGATGACGATGACGGGCGTTCCCGACCTCCACAATAAAAAACTGCACGCCGAAAACATTATGAACGATAACGACGATTTAAATTATATAAAAACCTTATCTATTCTTTATGTTGAAGACGATGACAACATCCGTGAGCAATTACGTCAATTTTTAGCACGTCGTAGCACTACACTTTATCTCGCAAAAAATGGTGAAGAAGGTTTAAAAATTTTTGAGAAACATCGCCCTGATATGGTTATCACTGACATTTTAATGCCTATTATGGATGGTTTAAAAATGGGCGAGGTGATTCGCACCCTTTGTCCAAAAGTCCCAATTATCATCACCACGGCATTTGAAGAGCCGCGCTTTTTTCACCGTGCGATTGATTTGGGCGTGAGTCAATATGTTAGCAAACCGGTAGATTTAGACATTTTGGAAACAGCGTTATTGGAATGCGCTCACAGTATTCGAGCGGATATTGCATTGTCTGAAATTCAAGAGCGCACTGCTGAATTATTGTTATCGCAACATATTGCTAAGTTAAGCAACTGGAAGTTAGATTTTGCCAGCGAGAAAATAGCGTGGTCAGAGGAGTTTTTACACATTCTTGAAGTTAATGCCGCGAATTTTGGCGACAATTACAGTGATTTTTTAGCGGTCGTTCATCCCGAAGACAGAGAGCGTGTTCAGCAAATTTATTACGCACATTTACAATCAGACGATGCTTACGATATTGAACATCGGTTATTACTCGCGGATGGAAGAATTAAATACGTTCATGAACGTTGTCAAACAGAACGCGATAATGATGGAAAACCTTTGCAGACGTTGTGTGTTGTGCAGGATATTACGGCGCGAAAATTATTTGAAGTAGAGATGGAACAGTATCACCAACATCTTGAAGACTTAGTGGTTGTTCGAACGTCCGAATTAGAAAAAGCGAAAAATGAAGCCGAGGCAATGAATCACGCTAAAAGTGTTTTTTTAGCCAACATGAATCATGAATTACGTACGCCGCTTAATGCCATTTTGGGTTTCGCGCAGTTGATGGATCGTGATCCGTTGTTATGTAAAACGCATCGAGACGAGTTAAAAATTATTAACCGCGCAGGACAACATTTATTGGCGTTGATTAACGATGTACTGGAAATTTCGCGTATCGAAGCTGGACACACCGCCATAGAAAATAGCCCATTTGATTTAGAAGATGTTTTGCTTGCTACTGAAGAAATGATTCGCACCCGTGCGGAAGCAAAAGGACTGAATTTCAAGGTGGAACGTTTAGGCGTGTTGCCGCATTTCGTGCAAGGCGATGCTCATCATTTGCGTCAGGTGTTATTAAATTTACTTGGTAATGCGGTGAAATACACGCGGCACGGTTCAGTGACATTTCGAATCACACCCATGAACAGGGGAATTCATTTTGAAATTATGGATACCGGTTTGGGAATTACAACAGTTGATGCGGAAAATATCTTCCACCCGTTTTATCAAGTCGAAACTAATCGTGTTAAAAGCGAAGGAAGCGGATTAGGATTAACAATTAGTCAAAATTTTGTTCGTTTAATGGGTGGCGAAATTATCGTGAGCAGTGCGCCGAATGTAGGTAGCACGTTTGAATTTACGATTCAGTTGCCCAGCGTAAAATCTCCGGTAATTCTGTCTAAAATACTGGGTCACGTCATCAAATTGTCAGCGGGTCAACCACATTACCGTGTTATGGTGGCGGAAGACAATCCAGATAATCGCCTATTACTCACGCTTTTGCTGGAAGATGTCGGTTTTGACGTATGTGGCGTTGAAAATGGTCAACAAGCCGTCAAGGTTTTTCAAGTATGGCATCCTGATTTTATTTGGATGGATATGGAGATGCCAGTGATGAATGGTTATGAAGCGACACCGCTGATTCGTGCGTCATTACCGCATGGACAAATTGTGAAAATCGTAGCGTTAACGGCGAGTGTGTTTAAGGAAGAACGAGATGCGATTTTGGCGACAGGCTGTGACGATATGTTGGCAAAACCATTTAATGAAGATCAATTATTTGAAATTATGCGGCAACAACTATCGTTGAAATTCGATTATGCGACAGAGGTAAAAGGCGTAGCACTTGCAACCGAGAATTTACTTGAAACCGTTAATTTTAAACTGTTGAGTGATGATATTCGTGCCGATTTATATCATGCCGCCGAATTGTTAGACGTTGAAGCCGTTTTAGAACTGGTGGCGAAAATTAAAACACATTATCCGGATCACGCAAATGTGATTGAAGCGTGGGTTGCAGAGTTTCATTTTGAGAAAATTCAAGCCGCAGCGAACATTAACGCTGAATTCGAATAGGCACGATGACGCTGCGCTGTTAAACTTTTCACTGATGTTACGCAATTGGTAAATTTAAAGCACCTCCCCCAGCCTTTCAGGCTGCCCCCTCCAAAGGGGGCGAAAGATTAAAAAGCTATCGCTTTTGATTTTTACTGGTTTTGCCCCCTTTGGAGGGGGCGGCGCGATAGCGCAGGGGGATTGCGTAACATCAGCTTTTCAGTCAATTATTCATTCATAAAACACAATCAAAAACCTAGATGATGTCTACTCGCTTAAACGCATTACTATTTTTATCATTGACCTCCACGTTAACCGCGTGTGGTTTTCATCCGCATGGTGCGTATTCTTTGCCAACTGAATTAAAAAATGTGTATTTCGAAGGCGGATCACCTGCGTTACGTGACCAAATGCAACAACAATTACGGATTTCACACGCACAACTCGTTCCACTTCAAAATGCCAGTATGGTGATTAAATTATTCGGTGAACAATTCCAACGGCGCGGCGTATCGTTAAGCGAACGTGGTAAAACCAATGAATACGAATTGATTTATCGTGTGGAATACGAACTCGCCACACCAAAAGACGCGGTGTTATTAGCACGACAACCTTTAGAAATTCGTCGTGATTATTACAACGATCAACAAGCGATTTTGGCGCGTGATAATGAAGAAACCGTTTTACGTTCTGAAATGGCGCAACAAGTTGTGAAAACACTGCTTAATCAAGCCCGTTTCACATTAGAAAAAAGCGAAAAATAATGCGCCTCAAACCTGAACAATTAGCAGCATCACTACAAAAAAGCCTCGGTGCCGTGTATTTAGTGAGCGGCGACGAGCCATTACAAATCGTGGAATTGGCGGATACCATTCGCCAAGCGGCAAAACGTGCGGGCTTTTTGCAACGGGAAATTTTTTCTACTGACACGGGTTTTGAATGGTCAGAAATTACCACTGCCGCGAGTTCATTATCTATTTTTGGCGATAAAAAAGTGCTTGATGTGCGTGTTCCGACTGCCAATTTTGGCAATGAAGGGGCGAAAACATTGATTTCGTATTGTGAGAAATTGCCAGCCGATACGGTATTATTGATTACTTGTGGGAAATTAAACGCGGCAAGTATGAAAACACGCTGGTTTGAAGCAGTCGATAAAGTGGGCATAACAATTCAAGTGCGACCGTTAGAAGGCGACGAGTTGATGCAATGGTTACAAAATCGATTGCAACAACGTGGTTTGAATGCAGATAGAAACGGACTTTTATTATTAGCCGAACGTGTAGAAGGAAATTTACTCGCAGCGGCACAAGAAATCGAAAAACTTTATGTTCTTTATGGCGCAACATCATTGACGCAAGCACAAATTTTCGATGCGGTTGCCGACAGTTCACGTTATGACGTTTTCAAATTGAGCGATGCAATTTTAACGGCGAATGTAAATCGTATCTTTAAAGTGTTAGCGGGTTTAAAAGCCGAAGGTATTGCACCGCCCGTCGTACTTTGGGCGTTAATGCGAGAAGCGCGAACGCTGTGCAAAGTGCATCTCGAATTAAACAGCGGTAAAAGTAAAGACGTGGTGTATCGTAATAATCAAATTTGGGACAAACGTGTTACGTTAGTAGATAAAGCGTTGAAACGTTTATCACACCCTCAGTTATTTTCAATTTTGACGCTTTGCGCGAAAGCAGATCGACAAGCGAAAGGTCAAGAAACTGGTGACGTCTGGGAAACGATTTTAGCGGTGTGTTTATTATTTACCACGCTACAAATTGTTTGAAAAATATTTGTTATAATCGCGGCGACTTTCCTTTCAACTTTTTGGCTAAAATTCATGGCTCAATATATTTATTCAATGAATCGGGTGGGCAAAATTGTCCCGCCTAAAAAATACATTCTTAAAGACATTTCGTTGTCTTTTTTCCCTGGCGCGAAAATCGGCGTGTTGGGTTTAAACGGTTCTGGTAAATCGACGCTATTACGCATTATGGCGGGAATTGACAAAGAAATTGAAGGTGAGGCGATTCCGCTTAAAGGCATTAACATTGGTTATTTATCGCAAGAACCACAACTTGATCCAACCAAAACGGTGCGCGGCAATATCGAAGAAGCGGTAGCAGAAATTAAAGAAGCATTAGCAAAACTTGATCAAGTTTATTTAGATTATGCTGCCGAAGATGCAGATTTTGACAAACTTGCTGCCGACCAAGCACGTTTGGAAGATATTATTAACGCTTGCGACGGACACAATTTAGACCGTAAATTAGAAGTTGCCGCCGACGCACTACGTTTGCCAGAGTGGGATGCCGATGTTACGAAATTATCAGGTGGTGAAAAACGTCGCGTAGCATTGTGTCGATTATTGCTTTCAAATCCAGATATGTTGTTGCTCGACGAACCAACGAACCATTTGGACGCAGAATCAGTCGCGTGGCTCGAACGCTTTTTACATGATTATTCAGGAACAGTTGTGGCGGTAACACATGATCGTTATTTCTTGGATAACATTGCCGGTTGGATTTTAGAATTAGATCGTGGCTCTGGTATTCCGTGGGAAGGCAACTATTCAAGTTGGCTTGAACAAAAAGGCGCACGTTTGTTGTTAGAAGAAAAACAAGAATCTGCCCGTCAAAAAGCGATGAAAGAAGAGTTGGAATGGGTGCGCTCTGGCACAAAAGGTCGTCATGCGAAAAGCAAAGCCCGTTTAGCACGCTTCGACGAATTGTCATCGAGCGATGTACAAAAACGTAATGAAACCCACGAAATCTATATTCCACCTGGTCCGAGATTAGGCGACGTGGTCATTGAGGCAAACGGTATTTCAAAATCATTTGGTGATAAATTATTGTTCAGTGATTTAAATTTCAAATTACCACAAGGCGGCATTGTGGGAATTATCGGTGCGAATGGCGCGGGTAAAACCACATTATTCCGCATTATGGCTGGCTTTGAACAACCCGATTCTGGTGAGTTAACGATTGGACAAACGGTGAAACTTGCTTACGTTGACCAGTTACGTGACGACATGGATGCGAAAAAAACTGTGTTTGAAGAAGTCTCTGAAGGTTTAGATATGATTACCGTTGGCACTTATCAAACGCCGTCACGTGCTTATTTGGGTAGATTTAATTTCAAAGGCGGCGATCAACAAAAATTTATTGGTGATTTGTCCGGTGGTGAACGAAATCGGGTACATTTAGCGAAGTTATTGAAAACAGGCGGCAACGTTTTGTTACTCGATGAACCAACTAACGATTTAGACGTTGAAACGTTACGCGCTTTGGAAGATGCGGTGTTAAATTTTCCAGGCTGTGCGGTTGTTATTTCACATGATCGTTGGTTTTTAGATCGGATTGCAACGCACATTTTGGCGTTTGAAGGCGATAGTCAAGTAGTCTGG
>JAQTOX010000117.1 GCA_028713055.1 Methylococcales bacterium
GTGTGATTTTGTTTTTCAGCCGCGAGTTTTTCAGCGTCGCTGGAAATAATGGACGGTGCGGCTAAGATTTCGGCGACTTGTTCTGCTTTGACCGCCTCAGTCAATCCGACAATCTTTTGCACGGCGGCGAGTTCTGGTATCGCGTGCGTTACTTCAAATCCAACATTTTCAAGATGAAGAAGTATTGAGTTTTCAAGGTCGTTTAAATCGGTGTTTCGCTGTGCCAATGCGCGGTAATTACGTTGCGCCAATTCGTCTAATTCAACAATCAAGTTGCCATCGTCTGAAATTCGGTGGCGCGTGTTGATTTCGCCATCAAGGAACAGGTTTAAACTCATAACGCGGTTGCGGTTCTTTTGTGGTGATATGGCAATCACAATCTCTTTGGCATCACGAACACGGTAGAGGCTTTGGACAACTTCGTTACTGGTGCAAGCACCTGAACCCAATAAACCGATGACAGCATCAAAATAATTATTACGAATCGAAAAGCCGCACTGAATAACAGGTGAAACGATGACAACATCGTATTTTTTAGATTCTTCGTTAGGATTGGCTAAAAAGGCTTTCACGCGGTCGTCGCCTTTGTTTTTGCTGTGAACATCTAAAATCAGATTCTCTTTAATTCCTTTGGATTTTAAATAATTTTTCAATCTGCGAACTTGTTGCAGTGAATCACAGCAAACGTAGATTTTTTCCCCGTTCTTAATTTTTTCGGCAATCTCAATAAATAGCGTGTCCAATGAACCGCCACGATACGTTACAGGAGGCAATTTATATTTGCGTGGTCGTGAATCGACAATGTAGTAAATCGGCTTATCTGGCGCGGCATTGCGGATAAAATCCAACGTCTGCGAGTTCATATCTGCATCACAGAACCAACTCAGGCGGCTGTTTTGAATAAACGCCTTTAATTCGTTGAAAATATCTAAGCTGTTGGGCATGGTTGCCCCGTCTAAGATGTTTTCAAGTACGCGGCGGATTTCATCAATAAAACAGTGTTTAAATTCTTTTGACGGTTTATGTTCAAGAATAGAATTGATGCACACGGTCATTTTTTGAGCGGTGAATTTATCGCGTCCTGCACTTTGATAATGAGCCGTTTTAAGACGTGTTGCTAAATCATGCGTTAAAGCTACAAGTGGCGCGATAATTAACGACGACAAGTCGTCTAAATCATCATTGATTACCTCACCCATTAACTCAGATTTACCGTAACCCATTGGTCGAAAATCAATAAATGTGGCGCGGTCGTATCGAGCGACGTTGTGCATTTTGATAACATCCGCTGGATTGGCTAAATCAATTTTGATGCAACTGATTAAATCCGCCTCAGTGAGCGAATTACGAAGCATCAAGGCTTTGCCTTTGGCTTTGTATTTGTCGAAAATTTTGTGACGTAACTTTTGTTTATCCGATTCAAATTTTAAAAATTTCTCAGCTTTTAAAAACGCCTGTTCTGGCGCGTAAAAGCGTGGGCAGTCTTCCATTAAGCTCTTAATGATTTTGGCGCGACTGGTTTCAGCTTGTTCTGGCAACGCCTCAACTAAGAAACTTTCGTAATAACGCTCATATTCGCGTTTGGCGGCGGCTGATTTATGGATTTTTTTATTGACGTATAACTTACCGTTCTCAAAATTGAGGGCGTTGGATGGATGCAATTGCTCTTTGACTGTCTGCCAGCCTTTAGCCTTGAAAACGTCGTTAATATCGCATTTTGTGCCGTCATTCTGTGGAATTGAGACGCTTGCGGCGGGTACATCTTGAATGGCTTTAAATGCCGCCATCAATCCTACGTTTGGCTTATCGGGTTTAATGTCATTGTCAGGAACAATGCGTAAATCCTTAAAGCCCCAGTCTGAAAACTTTTTGACTACCACAGGCAAATTGCCAGCATCGAGGCAAACAACAGTGACTAATCCCGTCGCGTGTCGTGCAGTCAATGCCGAAGCTAAACCTTCACAAAAAATAATCCCTTTGTGTGCGTGGCGAATGTTCCCCAGTAGGTAAAATGCCCCGACTTTCGCGCCATCGTATGCGTTGCGAATGATTTTAAAACCGTTCGCACCGATAGTTTGAATACAGCAAGTTTCACCGCCGATAGTTTGAGTAAGTGGGTAAGCAATGAAGTCTCCGTAAGAATTAACGCCACGTTTCAGCCCCGCGTTAAGTACAACCAATTCCGAATAATCACCTAATTTTTCCACGGCATAAGCAAAGTCGCCCCGTTCATTTGGTAACGTTGGCAAAATGTCTCGTAAGGCTTCAAAGTCTGCCCGTTTTCGCGCCATTTCGGCATCGTCTTCAATTCTTCTTTTTTCGATAGGCGGCACGATTTTAACCGCACTCACTACCGCACGTTGGCGCGTAAAATTCGGATTGCCACGTTTTAATTCTTGGTACGCTAACCAACAGCTAAACGTATAACTTTGCATCCCTCCATTAAGTGAAAACGTAATGTTAGGATGTTGGTTGCCGTCTTTGTCGGTAAATCCGTCGTCAATCCTGACAAACACCCTGCCCTTAAAGCGTTTCGATTTCTCAATGCCGCGCGTTATTTTTGTGCCACTAAATCCGAAGCGTGAGTGACTTCTAATCGCGCTCCAGTCCTGCCCGAATTGGTCGGCGATTGCGGTTAGTTCGCTGTGATTTAGGTCTACGCTATCGTAAGCAGATAATCTTTGATTCATTTTTGCACCAATTGGCGCAACGCCTGCCGAATAAACAGACGTTGCTAAGTCCGTTTATTCCATTGCCTGTGCAATAGCTAAAATATCAGAATTGAGCGAATCGACAATAAACAACGCATCCATAACCTGCTTTTTTAGGCTTTCATTGCTTTGATGCAAGCGTTCAACAGTGCAAACGTGGGCAGGTGGTAACGTGTTTTTAGGTTCTAAAATTTCATAAAGAAAAGTTAAAACGGTGCTGATTTGACACGAAGCATTGATGACATTGTTCTGCGGGAAACTTTCGTAACGATGTTTAAAATCGGGCTTTTTTGGCGTGAATTCTTCGATGGTTTCAACGTTTTTTTGGGGCGATGCTTTTTTGTTTGTCATGGTCTTATCTCATTCAAAGATTGATGATTACGACCGCTTTGCGGATTTTCCCCAGTTGAGGAATTTTGAAGGGTTTGGCGTTGTGTTATTATCATGTCTAACAAAGTCGCCTAATCTTGCACCGTTGTTGCGGTCAGATGAATCGTGTTGATAGTTGTCGCTGTCAACACGGGGCGATTTTGCTATTTCTGCCCGATTTCTGCAAGTTTTCTTTGCTGTCACTAACCACAAAAACACGGTTTTTCTTCAAAAAAGCATCAATATCCTTTTTCAAAATCATAACGCGCGTGTTTGTGATTTTTACTCGTGGTAATTTGCCGTCTTTGATAAGTCTATCGACTGTCGCAACGTGAACGCCTAAATGTTCAGCCGCTTGGTGACGTGAGAATGTGGTTTTATTTGGTTGAATTGAGCGCATTTGCTGACCTATTTTTAAGTAGCATTAACGCGCAAATTGAAAAATTTTTTGCGGATACAATCTGTATCACGACTGGATTTTTAACACTTTTAAGTGATTTTTTTTAAAAGTCCATGTACAAATACTTTTGTAAAATTTATTCCCAAAGTAATACACTTTGTGCAAATAACATTTTAAAGCGTTAATTGTTTTTCAAACTGCGTTAATGCTTGTTGTTAGTAAGCCTCGCAATAAAATCAAACTTTCTCAGGGTCGTGATTTATTCGGGGCTTCGTTCTATCTGCGATTTAATAATCGCGTCATGTTCTAAAGTCTAGCGGATTGCTTAGATTCATTTCAAAAGAAAGTTACTGAAATCACAATTTTATTTTTCGGTAATGCTTTGAACGCCTTTATTTTCAAAGACTACATAAATTTATGTAATTAAAAATCTTGTGGTTTTATCCGCAACGAACAGCTTTGATTTGCAGATAACAATTTGAGGATTTATAGGTGAGCAGTGCTGTATAAGCCACCGCTCTAAAAATTAAATTACACTTCTGACAGTACGAACAGCGTAAGTAATGCCAAAACAAATGCAGACATCGGTTCAAAAGATGCCACAAGTGCAACGAATAACGCACAAAATGCTTTTACCCGAAGATGCAATCTTTCTGAACTTATCGAATTGTTGGTATTCATAACAGCAAATTCCTTGATTCAACTTGGTCTAGTCTCATGAGAGGCGGGTAAGACCGTCCAGACTTTGCCGTCTATTGATGTTTAGAAGCAGTCAATGTGGCGACGACAACCCGACTGCGGGTTTCAATCCTATCATTATTCAGTAAGTTTAAAAAATTGCTGTGTACTCAAAAAACGGGCTTTTGAACCCCCGCCGTCGAAAAAGGCTAGGAAGTACCTTTTGCTTTTGTGGATGACCACCCTACCCTGCTCACTTATTGATGTTGGCGTATCGTGAAAGTACAGCCCCGAAGCGGGTTAGGGCGGTTCGTCATCTTGAATAATTTGATTGCACACAATTATTGTGCATACAATCGCACCATGAAAATTACTTTTGATTCTGCCAAAGACGAAGCCAATTTAACTAAACACGGCTTATCACTTGATGATGCTCGCGGCATCGATTGGGACACGCTATTGGCGATTGAAGACGTGCGGCATGATTACGGCGAAGTTCGCATGATTGGTTACGCATTCATAGGAACACGATTACATTGCGTGGTGTTCACCGATAGAGCCAACGAGCGGCGCATCATCAGCCTACGCAAGGCAAATAAGAAAGAGGTACAAAATTATGTTGATAACTACTAAATCAGGGCGGGTTATTGAAATGCCTAGCGACGAAGAAGACGAGCGCATCAATGCAGGCATTGCCGCTGACAATGACACTTACGAGCTATCAGCCGTCGAATTCTCACAACTCAAACGAGTGGGCAGACCTGTTGCCGAAGTCACCAAAGCGCGAATCACTATCAGGGTGGATAAAGAAACCTTGAATGTCTTTAAAGCAAAAGCCGAAACAACGGGCGGGAATTATCAAACGCTCATGAATGAAGCGTTACGAAAATATGCACAGCATGAGTTGGCGCATTGATATGTACAAACTGAATAATGATTTAATAAAAAGTCTGTCGTTTTAGGAAAACTTCAACTCATGTCGAATTTTAACGGTGTAATCATTGCTACCTGCAATAAATACGAAACTACTCACGAAATTAACGTGACGAATTTAGACATAGATTGTTATGGTAGCGAATACCATGAAAATGGAATGGGAGAAGAAAGAAACTATGAAATATCGGGGATATTTTCTTGTGGCAAATGCAATAATGAATTTGAAATTTCCTTTGATGCTACAGAATATCCAGCTAATTTTTTAAGCTATGTAATAGATAACTCTAAAGGTGTTCGTTGCTCGGGTACTCCAATGCTTGAATATGAAGAAGAAAGACTAATTTACACTTTCCCTGAACCTGAAATATACATTCCAAATCAGGCTGTAATTTCAGATATTCAAGGAATAAATAACACTATCCCAAAGTTAATAGAACTAATCCAAAAGGATAACAGTTACATACATAAAATAACGCCAAGAGAATTTGAAGAAATAATTGCCGAAATTTTTAGGTCTCAAGGATTTGAAGTAGAACTAACAAAACGTACTCGTGATGGTGGCAAGGATATTATTGCTATTCATCGACATTCAATGGGAATCGATACTCGTTACTTTGTTGAATGTAAAAGATATGCTCTCGACAATAGAGTTGGGGTGAGCATAGTTCGAGAGCTTTATGGAGTACACTCTTCTAGGACTGGAGTAAACAAATCTATCATTGCAACTACTTCTTTATTCACTACTGGAGCTAGAAACTTTGCCGAATACGAGTTGAGAAGCAAATGGGATATGGATTTAAAAGACGTTAATGATGTACTTGGCTGGATAAATAAATACAAATCAAGAATCTAACTTCCATAAAAGCTAATCTAAAAACATAAGATTCTTTTGGTGGCACGTTACTTTGCCAACATGGTGTAAATAGTTTGCCGTGACGTTTCAAATTCTTTGGCGATATTGGCAACGCTTACGCCTTCGTTATGACGTACTTTGATTTGTTCAATCTGTTCGTCGGTAAATTTAGGTTTCGCGCCAAACTTAATGCCTTTAGCCAATGCCTTGTCGATACCTTCACGTTGGCGTTCTTTGATGATGCTACGCTCGAATTCTGCAAACGCTCCCATCATTTGCATCATCAATTTGTTCATTGGGTTAGTCGTATCGCCCGAAAACGTTAAACCTTCTTTGTGAAATTGGATTGCAACGCCTTTGGCTGTAATACGTTCAGTTAACGCCTGTAAATCGGCAAGGTTACGCGCTAAACGGTCAATGCTGTGAATGTGTACCGTATCTCCTTCGCGTGCATAATCAATGCAATTTTGAAGTGCCGCACGGTCATCGGCTGATTTGCCGCTTTGTTTTTCTGTAAAGGTTTTGTCCAACGTCACACCGTCCAATTGTCTGTCTGTGTTTTGGTTGTTGCTTGAAACCCGAATGTAACCGATTTGTGCCATTGTCTTGTCCTCGAATCAAATTTATTTGTTAAATAAATTCTAAGACTTTACTTAACTTTTGTCAAATAATTAAAAATAGACTTTGTTTGACACGGTAGAATGCGGGTTGCAGGGCATGGTTAATTTTGTCCAATAATCTATAGTTTAATTGACGGTATAAACGGATAACGTCCACTGACTAGCAAACCGTTATCCGTTTTGGTCAAGTGAGAATAATTAGTCGTTTATGATTTTGTCCGTTGCAAATCGATTGATTCGGCTAAACCATCAATAGATTCTGAAATCTTACGCAACCCTGAAAACGTCGCAAGGTCAATCGCGGCGGATTTCATAAAATCGCCTATCAATTGCGGATTTTTTTCGGCGTAACCTTCACCAAATAACTCATCTATTCGACGGCGTGCCGTTGTCATGTAGAATTGCGCTGTATCGGCGGCTTGGTGCATCGATTGTTCATCAGATAACATTTTCTAATTCCAATAAGTTGTCGAAGGCATTTTGCATAAATTGGCGGTTGCCTTCAAAAACCGCCGTTTTCAAATCGTCATCATTTACCAACGCATCAATAAACGCCGTAATTGCGTCATCAAGCGCAAAATAGTCATCACCGTTTTGGTCATACAAATCTGTAATCTTTTGCAATTCGGTTTGCGTTTCTTTGAGTTTGGCGCGAGTGTCCAATAATTTTGTTGTCAATTCTGCAATTTGTTTTCTCAGCACAGCGGCTTCGTCAATTTCAGATTTAAGCAACCGCTTTTTAACGTGCATTGATTTTGTTAAAACCGCATGAGTGGCTTGCTTAACGTCCACCAATCTATCCGCATCCAATTCAATCAAGCCGCTATCAACAAACCGTTTCACACTGGTTCGGCTGACATTCAACACTTTTGCGAGCGTGGCACAATTCACCCGCATGGTTAAAGGTGGGATTGAATCCGTAGGAATTTCAGCGTTTAACAATGTCGTTTGTATTGGTATTGGCTGTTTCATTTCATTGAACTTTGTTACTTTTCAGTTTTTTTTATTTCAGTAAGTTTTTACACACACGCTGGCTAAGCCTTTTTATCCCCACCTTCTAATATGCATTTTTTCCGTCCAGTAGCTATTTTTGTTTTCTTAAAAAATAAAATTTCGCTACTGGACGGGCTTTGTTTTTCGATTGAGTTCACGATTTGCACAGTGCGCCGTTATTTCGGCATCTTCGACAATCTCGAACCATCTAAGCCTATCGCCGTCGCCGTCGCGTCCAATGCAATTAAGGTTGTAGCCGTATTGTTTAACGATATTCCGAAGTGTCTGTACAGGTCTTTCGATGGTTTTGTTGTAATCGGCGTAACCATTTGCGGCTAAATCGGCGGCGTGTTCCTGTAAGACTTCGGTACAAATTCGCGTGGCGATATGTTTGTCAAATGCTCGACCACTGGCTTTTGTCACACCTGTTTTTTCATTGGTAAAGCTCTTACTGGTAGCGTGTTGTTCAACGGACAGTAGCAATTTATCAATTAACATTCGCACGATGGTTTTACGGCGATTACGTTTGCCTTTGGTGTCGTTATCGCGGTCTATTTGTTTTAAGTCCTCAACGTCCACTGACATCAATTCGCGGTTAAGTATTCGCGCCATCATGCCGTTTTGATAATCGGAAACGTGCTTTTCATTTACAGGGTCGTCGTTGTGAGCGCGTGAACGTTTTAGCCGTTCTAATTGGTCAAGCGTATGTGCTGTTACGCCTATCATGTCCTCAACGGCATGACGTTCGTATATGCGGCTTTGTTCGCTGGTGTGATTTTGTTTTTCAGCCGCGAGTTTTTCAGCGTCGCTGGAAATAATGGACGGTGCGGCTAAGATTTCGGCGACTTGTTCTGCTTTGACCGCCTCAGTCAATCCGACAATCTTTTGCACGGCGG
>JAQTOX010000011.1 GCA_028713055.1 Methylococcales bacterium
CCAAGTGATGTCATTATTCAACGCGGTGAAAATTTCTTGTGAATTAAGTGGGGGTAGCGTGATACTTGAAGGTGTGGTTACTTTTGGCGTAATCGATTCGGTAGGTGTCTCAATTGCGGCGGCAGAAGTTGTTGCAGGATTAGCAGCTGTATTATTTGAAACAGGCGTTGCCGCGTTAGGTAACATCTCTTCAATCGTTGGTGGAATGGCTTCTCCGCCACCTATGGAACCGCCTGTATTGGCAAACGCATCTGGATTTAAACCAAAACCTTTTAAAAATTGTGCGGCTTGATCATGCGTTTTTTGCATGGCTTGTTGAGCATCCATCGGCGCAGCAACTTTTGAAGCGTTGCCCTTCGGTATAGCGAGTTGGACAGTAGAATCCGCCGACGGTTTTGCTTCAGAACCCGTTGCTAACGAAGGCGTAGATACTGTAGAAATCGGCGGCGTTGAATTAGATTGTGTTAAAAAATAACTCGCACTCGCGATGACAACACATAATCCCCCACCCATCGACAATAGTTTGATATTCAGCGGCTTTTTAATCGCACCATCACCATGTAATTCTTCCAAAACCTCTTTTTCTAATTCTAACTTACGTTGTTTTTCGGCTTCCTCTTGCTGCTTTTTAAGTGTTTGGTTTTGGATAATTGTTTGTGATGCTAGAAATTTTGCCCTAATTGCTTCACGCTCCTTATTTTGACGTTGTAGCTCTAAAAAATTGGCAATCGTAATACCACATTCAACACATTTTTCAGGTGCTACATCATCTTCACCGATTGGCATTTCATGCTGGCAATTTGGACAAACTGACACCGTTTCAGCAATTTCTTCTGCCATCGGAATAAGTTCCAAATTGGTTTTACGTCTAATCGGACTATAAAGTGAAACCAATCCTAATTTACTTAATGTACGCTGATAATTTTTCGCTTCTTCTTCATTGGCATCACGTCGAATACACACGCTCGGCTGTGCGAGTAATTCGTCTACTTTAGATACACTAATTTGCAAGGCTTTCGCAACATTGATACGAATCGAATCTACCTCATCAAGGCGTTCAGGATTAATTCCTTTTATAAAAATATCGAATTTTGACATAGTGTTTCCCGTTTTAAGTTCAAGTTTCTAGTTCATCCAATTTAATATCAAGTAGTCGAATGTTTAATTCGGGTGATTTTACTTTTTCGGTTTCGACTTCAGTAGGTACAGTGCCAACAGCGTGACTACTTAAGCTAATTTTTAAACGTAAATTGTTCGGTGAATCTGAATTGCCCAGCGCGTCATCGAGCGACACTTTACCTTGTTCGTAGAGTTTTTGTAGATGGGAATCGAAGGTCTGCATTCCAAGTTCTTCCGATTTTTCCATAGCTTCTTTGATACCATGAATTTCACCTTTTAAAATCAAATCGCTAACGTATTGAGTATTCAACAAAATTTCAACGGCGGCGACACGCTTGCCATCGACGGTTGGCACTAAGCGTTGCGACACAAAAGCTTTCATGTTTAGCGATAAGTCCATTAACAATTGTGTACGACGTTCTTCGGGGAAAAAGTTAATGATGCGGTCGAGAGCTTGATTCGAATTATTCGCGTGCAACGTCGATAAACACAAATGTCCTGTTTCGGCAAAAGCGAGTGCGTGTTCCATTGTTTCACGCGAACGAATTTCACCAATCAAAATCACGTCAGGAGCTTGACGCAAAGTATTTTTGAGTGCGTCTTCATAACTGAGCGTATCGACACCGACTTCACGCTGATTCACGAGCGATTTTTTATGCGAATGAATAAATTCAATTGGGTCTTCGATGGTAATAATGTGACCCGACGCATTGCTGTTGCGATAATCAATTAACGCCGCTAACGATGTTGATTTACCCGACCCCGTGCCACCAATAAACAAAATTAAGCCGCGTTTTTCCATAATAGAATGCTTCAAAATTGGCGGCATTCCCAACGTGTCGATATTTGGAATTTCCAATTTGATGTTCCGAATTACAAGTGAAAAGCTATTTCGTTGCCGAAAAATGTTAACGCGGAATCGTCCAATGCCACGTTCTGAAATCGCTAAATTTAATTCGGGTTGAATCTCGAAGGCCTTAATTTGGTCTTCACTCATCAAACTGTGTGCGATTTCTTTTAATCGTGGTGGCATGAGCTTGATATTTTCGAGCGGTTTTAATACACCTTGAAACTTCCCAGCAGGCGGCGCACCGACCGTTAAATATAAATCAGACCCATCGTTTTGAGCCAGAATGCGTAAATAGTCTTTAAATTCCATGAGTGTTTTGCGGTCGGTAAAATTAAACAGAAAGTAATTCGGTGATTGTTTGGATGGTTTCGTTCGAGAGAGGTTATTTTGAAATTTTTTTTGTCATTCTATGTCAATTCAAAGGCTTGAGCTAAACAAAACCTTTCAATTTCTGGCGGGTTTGCCACGTTGTCGTAAAACAGGGGTGATTTGTATATACTATGGGAAACCGCGTGCTACGCGGATTCCGTTGTCTTTAATGCTTAAAACCTCCGTCTTTTTATCACTTTAGGATTACTTTATGAATAATACTTTTTTTTCGGAAATTACCGGACAAAATGACATTGATCCCGCCGAAACCCAAGAATGGATCGAAGCTCTGCAATCTGTTTTAGAAGCCGAAGGCAGTGAACGCGCCCATTTTTTGATTGAGCAATTAGTTTCAGTAACCCGACATGCGGGTTTCGATATTCCATTCAGTGCGAATACGGCTTATTTGAATACCATTCCCGTCTCCAAACAATTGCAATTTCCTGGTGATGCAACGTTAGAACATCGGATTCGTTCGTATGTGCGTTGGAATGCGATGATGATGGTATTACGTGCCAATAAAAATACAAATGTCGGTGGACACATTGCTAGTTTCGCATCTGCTGCGACGTTATATGACGTGGGTTATAACCATTTTTGGCACGCACCTTCTGACAAACACGGCGGTGATTTAATTTACACGCAAGGGCATTCTTCGCCAGGTGAATATGCCCGTGCTTTCATGCTCGGACGTTTTACGTTGGAACAAATGGACAATTTCCGCCAAGAAGTCGGTGGCAACGGATTAGCCTCGTATCCACATCCGTGGTTGATGCCAGAGTTTTGGCAATTTCCCACCGTTTCAATGGGACTCGGACCGATTTGTGCAATTTATCAAGCGAGGTTCATGCGTTATTTGCGTGATCGTGGTTTGGCAAATACCGACGGACGAAAAGTGTGGGCGTTTTTGGGCGACGGTGAAACCGACGAACCCGAATCACTCGGTGCAATTGGTATGGCAGGACGTGAACATTTAGACAATTTGATTTTCGTGGTGAATTGCAATTTGCAACGTCTTGATGGTCCTGTACGTGGTAACGGCAAAATCATTCAAGAACTCGAAAGCGAATTCCGTGGCGCGGGTTGGAATGTGATTAAACTCGTGTGGGGCAATCGTTGGGATAGCTTATTTTCGCGTGATAAAGATGGTTTATTAGCGGCACGAATGATGGCGTGTGTCGATGGTGATTATCAAACCTTTAAAGCCAAAGATGGCGCGTATGTGCGGGAACATTTCTTTAACACGCCAGAATTAAAAGCGATGGTGGCGGATTGGTCGGACAAAGATATTTGGGCATTGAATCGCGGTGGACATGATCCGTCAAAAATTTATTCTGCTTTCCAAACGGCGGTGAATCATAAAGGACAGCCAACCGTTATTTTAGCCAAAACTATTAAAGGTTATGGCATGGGTGATTCAGGACAAGCGCAAAATACCACTCACCAACAGAAAAAAATGAGTGCTGATTCGCTCACACATTTCCGTGATGCTTACGAGTTGCCAGTTACTAACGAAGAATTACACGATTTGCCCTACATCACCTTCCCCGAAGGCTCGAAAGAGTTGGCTTATATGCACGAACGTCGGGCGGCATTAGGCGGTTATTTGCCAGCACGTCGTCTAAAATCAGACGCATTGCCTGTGCCGACGTTAAAGGATTTTAAAGTTTTGCTTGATGCGAATGACAAAGAAGCCTCGACGACAATGGCGTTTGTGCGAATTCTAAATATTCTGGTGAAAGACAAAGCGATTGGTAAACGTATCGTGCCGATTGTTCCCGACGAATCACGTACGTTTGGTATGGAAGGGATGTTTAGACAGCTTGGGATTTGGTCACAAGTTGGGCAACTCTACACACCACAAGATGCCGACCAATTGATGTTCTACAAAGAAGATAAAAACGGTCAAGTTTTACAAGAAGGCATCAACGAAGCGGGTGGTTTATGTGATTGGATTGCGGCGGGTACGTCGTATTCAACGCATAACGTGCCAATGATTCCGTTCTACATTTTCTATTCAATGTTTGGCTTTCAACGTGTAGCCGATTTGATTTGGGCAGCGGCAGACCAGCGTACTCGGGGTTTCTTACTCGGCGGTACAGCAGGTCGTACAACGCTTAACGGCGAAGGCTTGCAACACGAAGATGGTCACAGTCATTTGATTTCAGCAACCGTGCCGAATTGTATTTCTTACGATCCAACTTATGCGTATGAAGTTGCTGTCATCATTCAAGACGGTTTACGTCGGATGTATACGGAACAAGAAGATATTTTCTATTACATCACTGTGATGAACGACAACTATACCCATCCCGCGATGCCAGAAAATATTGAACAAGATATTTTGAAAGGAATGTATTGCTTCAAACAAGGCGATCAAAACGGCGGTGTGCGCGTGCAGTTGTTGGGTTCAGGCTCAATTTTCCGTGAAGCTGAATTTGCTGCCGAATTATTGCGTAACGATTGGGGCGTGGAATCTGATTTGTGGAGTTGCCCAAGTTTCACTGAATTAGCGCGTGATGCTCAAAGTTGTGAACGTTGGAATCGTTTGCATCCAACTGAAACACCAAAACAATCGCACGTTAGCAAATGCTTACCAAATGCAAACGTTCCTGTGATTGCGGCAACGGATTACATTCGTGCGTTTGCTGAACAAATCCGTTCTGAAATCAAAGCCTCTTATGTCGTGTTAGGCACAGACGGTTTTGGACGTTCAGACACGCGCGAACAATTACGTCGTTTCTTTGAAGTTGACCGTTTTCATATTACGGTTGCGGCATTAAAAAGTTTGGCAGATAACGGACAATTTGAATTGGGCAAAGTTGAAGTAGCAATTGCGAAATATGGCATTGATACGAATGTCACCGCGCCGTGGTTGAGATAAGGAAAGGACGGAATTATGAGTACGTTAATCGACATCAAAGTCCCCGATGTGGGCAATGTGCATGTTATTGCTGTCATCGAAGTAGCCGTTCAAACGGGCGACGTTATTACAATCGACCAAACGTTGATTACGCTTGAAACGGATAAAGCCAGCATGGATGTTCCTGCGACAGTCGCGGGAACGGTTCAGCAGGTTCACATTAAAGTCGGCGATAAAGTAAACGAAGGTTCGTTGATTGTGACAGTTTTGGTGAGTGATGAAGCATCTGCGCCTGTTGTGGAAGTTGCACCTACTCCCGCTGTTGTGGAAGAAGTTAAGGCAATTGTGGAAGTTGCGGCGGTTGCCGCGCCTGCCGTTATTGAAACGTCTACACTAGTGGTTGCAAAAGGAAAAGCACACGCTTCGCCAGCGATTCGTTTGTTTGCACGGGAATTGGGCGTTGATTTGCAACAAATCACCCAAGGTAGCGGACGCAAAGGGCGCATTTTAAAAGACGACGTGAAAGCGTATGTCAAAAAAGCCATGACCGAAGGCATCACCGTCACAGGCGGTTCAGTGATTCCGAAAATTGCCGTCCCTGATTTCTCAATGTTTGGCGAAATCGAAACAAAACCGTTGAGTAAAATCAATCGTCTCACCGGTCAACACATGACCAGCGTGTGGCTCAATTTGCCGATGGTGACGTATCACGATGAAGTTGATATTACGGATATGGAAGCGTTTCGCGTGGCGTTAAATGGCGAGAAAAATAACAATGTGAAATACACAGGCTTACTTTTTATTGTCAAAGCGTTAGTTGTTGCAATGCAAAAATTTCCACGTTTCAATTCGTCATTATCGAGCGATGGCGAAAGTCTGATTTTTAAAAAGTATTTTAATATCGGTATTGCAGTCAATACGCCGAATGGGCTGGTCGTTCCAGTGTTGCGTGACGTTGAAAAGAAATCGATTAAACAACTCGCTGTCGAAATGGGTGAAAAAAGCGAAAAAGCACGCGCGGGTAAATTGTTGCCGTCCGATATGCAAGGCGGTTGTATGAGTATTTCAAGTTTAGGTGGAATTGGCGGCACAGCATTTACACCGATTGTTAACGCGCCAGAGGTTGCTATTTTGGGCGTAACGAAATCGAAAATTCAGCCTGTTTGGGACGGCAAAGATTTTCAACCACGTTTAATGTTGCCACTCGATTTAACTTATGATCACCGTGTAATTGACGGTGCGGAAGGCGCACAGTTTATGGAAACGGTTAAATATTATTTGGGCGACATTCGTCGTTTGTTGGTTTAAGGAGAGAATCATGAGCGAAAATATACAAACAGAAGTCCTCGTTTTAGGTGGCGGACCTGGTGGTTATACGGCGGCATTTCGAGCGGCAGATTTAGGCAAAAGCGTTGTGTTAGTTGAACGTTATGGTGTGTTAGGCGGCGTATGTTTAAACGTCGGTTGTATTCCATCAAAAGCGTTATTGCATTTGGCGCATACGATTCACGAAGCCGAAGAATCTGAAAACTTCGGCGTGACATTCTCCAAACCACAGCTCGACATCGACAAAATTCGGGCGTGGCGCATGAGCGTGACCAAAGGTTTGAATGATGGTTTAGGTGCGTTGGCAAAACAACGCAAAGTGATTGTGATTCAAGGTGTCGGAAGTTTTACAGGTGCAAATACACTCGTAGTTGGTGACACCACGATTACGTTTGAAAATGCGATTATTGCCGCAGGTTCACAAGCCACTGAAATCCCCGTTTTCCCCAATGATGACCCACGCCTTTGGGATTCAAGCGATGCGTTAGCGTTGCCGTTCATTCCGAAAAAAATGTTGATTGTCGGCGGTGGCATTATCGGGCTAGAAATGGCGACCGTTTATCACGCGCTTGGCTCTGAAATTCACGTTGTGGAATTGATGGAGCAAATTATTCCTGGTTGCGACAAAGATTTGATTACGCCGCTGTTCCGCAAAATCAAAAAACAATACAAAAACATCTGGCTCGAAACCAAAGTCAGTGCGATTGAAGCGCAAGATGAGGGTTTGAAAGTGTCGTTTGAGGGCAAAGGTGCGCCTGAATCAGACATTTTCGACGCAGTTTTAGTGGCTGTTGGACGTAGACCGAATGGCAAAAAAATCGGTGCTGAAAATACGGGTGTAAATGTTGATGATTACGGATTTATTGCCGTTGATAAACAACAACGCACCAACGTGCCACATATTTTTGCAATTGGCGATATTGTCGGGCAACCGATGCTCGCGCATAAAGCGGTACACGAAGGCAAAGTTGCCGCCGAAGTGATTGCGGGGCATAAATCGCATTTCGACGCGCTGACCATTCCATCGGTGGCGTACACCGACCCTGAAATTGCGTGGATGGGTTTGACCGAAAATCAAGCCAAAGCACAAGGCATCGAATACGAAAAAGGGGCGTTTCCGTGGGCGGCGAGTGGGCGTTCGTTGAGTATGGGACGCAAAGAAGGCATGACCAAAATTTTGTCTGACAAAGAAACAGGGCGCATTTTAGGCGCAGGTTTTGTCGGGACGAATGCAGGGGAATTGCTTGCCGAAGCGGTTTTAGCGTTGGAAATGGGCGCAGATATGCAAGACATTAGTTTGACCATTCACGCGCATCCGACGTTGTCTGAAACCTTTGCTTTTGCCGCTGAAATGATTGAAGGCACGATTACGGATTTGTATGTGAAGAAAGGGTAATTTAAATCAAGCGTTAGTGGGTATGAGATTTCGTATCCACTAGCTGTTTTTAAACAAGGACACGAAATGCAATACGTTTTGATTATTCATGAAGTTGAGGCTTATCCAGCATGGAAAACAATTTTTGATCAAGCAGCTGATATTAGAAAACTCGCTGGAGAAATCCGTTATCAATTGTTACATTACGACAACGATACAAACAATATAGTTCATTTTTCAGAATGGTCATCGCTAGATAATGCTCGATAATGCTCGCAACTTTTTCGAATCAGAGGAATTGATAGAAATTAGGAAAAAAGCAGGTGTAAAAATTCCAAATTTCATTTATTTACAAGAGATAGAACATGGTGTTCTGTGACGTTCTCTAACATGAACACATCAAGTTATTCGGCTTTTGAAGCAAACACGCGAGCTAAGATAAGATATGAACACTTTATCCCATCACATTGCATTGGAATTATTTTTTTCAAATAGAAACCAATCAAAACTAAAAGAACTTGTGGAATAAAATTCAACATGAACACATTAAGTTATTCAGCATGAACAAAAAGTCCCATTGGGAAAACATTTATCAAAATAAATTACCTGAAGAAGTGAGCTGGTATCAAGACGTACCAACGATTTCACTTGAATTGATTAGCGTGTGTTCGATGTCGAATGATGCAGTAATTATCGATGTTGGCGGTGGCGCGTCAACGCTTTCAGATTGTCTTTTAGAAAAAGGTTATACACATTTAACAGTTTTAGATTTGTCAGCAAACGCGCTTGAGCATTCCAAACAACGTTTAGGTGATAAAGCGAATTTAATTGACTGGCACGTTGATGAAAGTACCCAGTTTTCTGCATCAAAACGTTACGACATTTGGCATGACAGAGCCGTTTTTCATTTTTTAACCGATGAAAACGACCGTGAAAAATATAAAAAATGTTCTAAATGTTTCTCTCAAAACCGGCGGTTACGTCATCATTGCCGCTTTTGCTATTGACAGTGCGACGAAATGCAGTGGTTTAGAGATTGTGCAATACGATGCCACTAAATTACAAAATGAATTAGGTGATAATTTCACGCTTATTGAACAACGCACTGAAAATCACGTTACGCCAGCAGGCAACACGCAGGTTTTCGGCTATTATTTATTTTTGAAAAACAATTGAAAATATAAAACTACGTTTTTAGATTCATAAATGATGTAACTTATTGACCTAAATTTACACACAACCATAACTTCACGTTTTCACCTCCCAACATGATAAGAAAATTCGTTATTTTATTAACCTTACTGCTGCTCCTCGTGGTGAATTTCAGTATTTGGAGCTACGTTAACAACCCGTTACAGATTCAGCCGTGGACAAAAACCACGATGGGCGTGACGTATGACCCAATGCGTAAACAAGACACGCAAACCAGTAATACGTTTCCTAGTGCAGAAGAAATCGAAAATGATTTTGCTTTGCTAACCAACAAAGTATTTGCGGTGCGAACTTATAATGTCGCGAAAGAAAAAGGTTTAGACAAAATCCCTGAACTCGCCGCGAAACATAATTTGAATTCAACGGTTGGCGCGTGGATTGGCGTAGATTTAGAAGAAAATCGCAAACAAGTCGATACGTTGGTTGAAATTGCCAAACAATACAATCCGAAATTGATTCGCCTCATGGTCGGCAACGAAGTGTTATTGCGTGGCGATGTAACCGAAGAAGAATTGATTGGTTACATTCGTAGCGTCAAACAAAATGTCACCAAACCGGTGAGTACCTCTGAAACCTGGGATGTATGGATTAAGCATCCAAAATTGGTCGATGAAGTCGATTTTATTGCGATTCACGTTCTGCCGTATTGGGAAGGGATTGTCGCCGAAGATGCCGTCAATTATGTTTTCGATCGCTACAATGACGTGAAAAAAGCCTATCCGAATAAACCTATCATCATTACAGAGGTAGGCTGGCCTTCAGACGGTCAACCAGTGAAACACGCAACCGCATCCATTCCTAATCAAGCCAAATTTTTGCGTGATTTCTTGAATCGGGCGGACAAAGAAAAAGTAACTTATTACGTTGTGGAAGCGTTTGACCAGCCTTGGAAAAAATCTATCGAAGGTTCGGCAGGTGCGTATTGGGGAATTTTCAACGCTGATCGCCAGCCAAAATATCCAATGGATGGAGACGTAATCGCGTTGCCTGATTGGGAAAATTGGGCAGCCGGTGCAGCCGTTTTCAGTTTGGTATTGATGGGTTTAATTTTACTCACCCGTAGCAGTTTGAAATTGTCAGGCATTTTCTTTTTTGGTTTGATGGCAAACCTTGCTGCATCGGTCATTTTTTGGACAGTCTCCAGCGGCGCACATCAATATCAAACCACGTTGAGCCTTTTGTTATGGGGCTTGATGGTTTTGATGCAGGTGTTGGCAACGACAATTTTACTGATTGAAAGTTTAGAAATTGCCGAAGTAGTTTGGCATCGCAAAACCATTCGCACGTTCCAACCGCTCACACCGTCGCCTGAGTTTAAATATCCGAAAGTGTCGCTACATTTACCCATTCACAACGAACCACCGTTGATGGTTCGGAAAACGTTAGAAGCCTTGGCAAAAGTCGATTATCCAAACTTTGAAGTTTTAGTCATGGATAACAACACCAAAGACGATGCTATTTGGATGCCAGTCAAAGAAGATTGCGAACGTTTAGGCGAGCGTTTCCGTTTTTTCCATTTAGAAAATTGGCCAGGTTATAAAGCAGGTGCTATCAATCACGCACTCGAACAAACTGCCGCAGATGCTGAAATTATCGCGCTTATCGACAGTGATTATGTGTTGTCGCCCGATTGGCTCAAATGTATGGTGCCGTATTTTGATAATCCGAAAGTCGGTTTTATTCAATCGCCACAAGATTATCGCGACCGTCATCAAAGTACGTTTAAAGAATTTTCGTATTGGGAATATGCGGGCTTTTTCAATATTGGCATGGTGCAACGCAACGAATACAACGCCATTATTCAACATGGCACGATGACCATGATTCGCAAATCGGCGTTAATTGAAGTCGGACGTTGGTCAGAATGGTGTATTTGTGAAGATAGTGAATTGGGTATTCGTTTATATGAAGCGGGTTATGATTCGGTGTATGTGAAAGATTCATTCGGTCGCGGTTTGATGCCTGATACATTCTCGGGTTATATGACGCAACGTTTCCGTTGGGTTTATGGCGCGATGCAAATTATCAAAGCGCATTGGCGCAGTTTCTTACCGACCAGCAAAGTGCTGACTTCTGCCCAAAAATATTATTTTGTCGCGGGTTGGTTGCCCTGGTTTTCGGATGCGTTGGCGTTAGTTTTCACGATGGCGAGTTTAATCATTACCGTGTTAATTCGTTTCGCGTCACACCCAGAATTACCTTCGACAGTATTTTTAATGCCAACAGTGGGTTTATTTGCATTCAAAATTATTCGCGGTTTATGGCTATATCAAGCACGAGTTCCGTGTTCAGTTTGGCATTCACTTGGCGCAGCATTATCGGGTTTATCTTTGACACACACTGTTGCACTAGGCACGATTCAAGGGCTGTTCACATCGGGAAAACCGTTTATGCGAACACCAAAATATGAATCGCAAGGTGCATTATTTTCAGGTTTGCGCGTAATTCAACAAGAACTGTTGTTATTGATTTTGCTTGGTTGGGGAATTTTTGAAATCAGCAAACTTGAATACTTAGACAATTTAAACGGAAAATTATGGATGGCGATTTTAGCGGTTCAAGCCGTGCCATATTTGGCGACGTTGATTACAACTTTAATCAGTGTTGCACCGAGTTATTTCACCAACAAATCAGCAGAAGAGTTAGACGATGAAGTGTAAAAATTTGATTAACAAAGTGATTCATGACAAAAACTATTCGACTAACGCCGTAGCGTTAGGTGTGACGTTTTTAGGGCTAATTAGCGGTTCTGGTTTTATTACGTCAGTAGGATTTTTCGCACTTTCGGGCGCGATTACCAATTGGTTGGCAGTTCACATGTTGTTTGAAAAAGTACCATATTTGCATGGTTCGGGTGTGATTCCAGAAAAATTCGAGGAATTCAAAAGTGCGATTAAAACGCTGATGATGTCGCAATTTTTCACGGCACAAAACATCGAACAATTTATCGAAACTGAAGAGCAGGGCGGTGAAAAAGTTTTAAATTTAGAACCGCTTTTAAATGTGGTGGATTATGACAAAATTTACGACAGTCTTGTGATGGTGATTTTAGAATCGTCGTTTGGCGGAATGCTTATGATGATGGGTGGCGTGGAAGCCTTAACACCGCTCAAAGAACCATTTGTTGAAAAAGTTAAAGTCACGTTAATCGAAATGGTTGATTCCAGTGACTTCAAAACGGCTTTACAACACGGATTGAATGCTCAAAAAATCAGTGCGGATTTAGTTGGCAAAATCGAAACCGTAATTGATAAACGTCTCAACGAACTTACGCCACAGCTCGTCAAAGAAATGGTGCAAGCCATTATCCAAGAACATTTAGGCTGGCTCGTAGTTTGGGGCGGCGTAATTGGAGGATTGTTGGGTGGTGTGTTTAGTTTTTTTGTGTAATTAACATTTTCAGTTAGAACAGTCTTTATGAACAATTACGACCCCCTAATATTTGATAAGCGAGAAATGGTAATTGAAAAATTATCCCTACTTGTTGAGCATAAATGCGTATTAAGTGCTGACTTAGGAAAAGGCGAAAGTTTGCCGATAATAATCGTTGCAATAAATCTTGAAAGTAGCATTCTCATTTTGAGACAAGCTCGAGACATCCCACCCATTTTGAATGGCAGCACAGTCGAACAATTAAATAAAAAAATAGTGACGATGCCACGTGTTGAATTTAGTACGGTATTCTGTGATGTCCAAGTGGCTTTCTCGGGTGTATCTATTAAAAAAGTAACACATAAGGGTAATTACGCTTTCCAGATGTACATCCCAAGTTTGTTACATTGGCACAATAGACGCAGGTATGACCGCAAAAAGATTCCTATTGCTAAGTCTAGTTTTTGTGAAATGGTATTGCCCATACCTAAAAGCGATGCGACGGATGAATATAAGCAAAATTACGTTACTGCCATAGACAAAGTAAAAAATAATTTGACCAGCAAAAACAATGCTATCAACTCGATTTGTTTGGAATTATACGATGTCAGTCTAGCAGGTTGTTCATTACTAAATCACGATGAGGAATTTTCTTATTTTTTAACACCACGTACTACTTATGAAAATAGCAAAATTATCATGCCAGATGACAATGAAATTAGCGTTTCTTTTGAAATTATGTCGAAACGAGTGATTGAATTTGACGAATCTGACGATGTTGACGTATTCAATGAATTAATTGGAATTAAGTTTCTTGATATAAAACGTGATGTTATTTGAAAATAAACGAGTCGAGTTTTTAATCAAATTTTCAATTAAATAAATGGCAGGACAGAGGAATTTTATGATTTACAAAACGTTGATTGATGCAAAAACGTTGCACATGAATTTAAATAATCCGAATTGGATTGTGGTGGATTGTCGTTTTTCGCTTGCCCAACCTGATTTAGGTGGATTTTTATATCGGCACGGACACATTCCTAATGCCCGTTACGCGCATTTAAACAATGAGTTGTCGTCGCCTATCACATCACAAACGGGTCGCCATCCGTTGCCTAATTTTGAACAATTGGCGAGAAAAATTGGTGCGTGGGGGATTAACAATCGGTCTCAAGTGATCGTGTATGACGATGCTAATGGTGCGTTTGCTGCTCGTCTCTGGTGGTTATTGCATTATTTGGGACATGAAAACGTTGCTGTTTTAGATGGCGGTATTGTTCAATGGCAAGCAGTGGGCTATGAAATGACGACTGTTTTGCCGAAATGTACTTCAGAACTGTTTAGAATTTATCCACCGTGTGGCGAGTGGTTAACAGCGGCGCAGGTTGAAATCGAATTAGCGAAAAAAGCGATTCGGTTAATTGATGCACGAACACCAGAGCGTTATCGCGGTGAACAAGAACCAATTGATCCGGTTGCTGGTCATATTCCTTACGCGCTGAATCGACCTTTTCAACAAAACTTAACCGCTTCAGGATTATTTTTATCCTCTGAAAAGTTGCGTGAACACTTTTTGAAATTGCTGGGGGATTTTGAACCGGCGCAAACGGTACATTATTGCGGTTCAGGCGTAACCGCTTGTCACAATTTATTAGCGATGGAACACGCGGGGTTAAGTGGTTCAAAGTTATATGCGGGTTCGTGGAGCGAATGGATCGTAAATAAAAACCGTGGTGTTGCTCGACAATAATGCAAGCCATTGATTTAGCTTTTGAACAATTCGGCGACACGCAAAATCCGCCGTTAATTATCTTACATGGATTTTTTGCGGCAGCACGAAACTGGCGAGCTTGTGCAGATAAATTAGCTGTCCAGTTTTGTGTTTATGTCTTAGATGCACGCAATCATGGCGCGTCACCACATTCCGAAATAATGGATTACGAATCGATGGCAACGGATGTGGCGCACTTTATTGAACAACATCAATTATCTGCTGTGAATATCATGGGTCATAGTATGGGCGGTAAAACTGCAATGTGGTTCGCGTTGAATTATCCAAATTTGGTGCAAAATTTAATCGTCGTCGATATTGCCCCGATTGATTACAAACACAGTTTTGAACCGCTGATTAACGCACTGAAAAATTTACCGCTCACCGAATTAAGGAGTCGAAAACAAGCAGAATCGCTACTTGCTGACGTTATTTCGGAGCTAAGTTATCGACAATTTTTGTTGCAAAACTTGGTGTTGAAAAATGACGGTCAATATCAATGGCGAATCGATTTGGATATTTTCCAGCACAATGCCGCAAACATTCTTCTTTTTCCAAACACTGAAAATGTACCTCAGTTTCTTGGACGAACGTTGTTTATTTCCGGTGGTAATTCGCGTTACATCAAAGAAAATAGCACTGAAATGTTATTTCCCTTCGCACAAATTCGAGTGATTCCGGATGCTGAACATTGGATTCATGTTCAACAACCGGAAGCCTTTTTAAAAACAGTAACAGACTTTTTGCAATGAAAACATTATTTATTGGCGGTGTAAAAAGTGGCAAATCGCGTTTAGCCGAAACTGCAATTTTAGAGTTTTCAAAGGGTGTAAAACCGTATTATTTGGCGACGAATGAATGTTTCGATGACGAAATGAAAGCGCGAGTTTTGACGCATAAACAGCAACGCCAAAATGCTTTTGACACAATTGAAGAGCCTGTGAAATTATTTGAAACATTGCAATTATACGAACGTCCGGTTTTAATCGAATGCGTAACGATGTGGCTGAACAATATGCTGTATCACCAGTTTTCAGAACAAGCGATTTTGGATGAATTAGAAGCTGTGATGACATTGCCGATTGATTTAGTGTTGGTGCATAACGAAGTCGGTTTTGGCGTGATTCCTGAAAATAAATTGGCGCGGCAATTTGTCGATTTATCCGGCAAAGCCGCGCAATTGATGGCGCGACATTGCGAACAGGCTTATTTTTGCAGCGCAGGTTTAGCGTTAAAAATGAAATAATTTAATCTGCTTGAACCGCCGCTATTTTTCCTCGTTTTTCATTCACTTTAGTCAATAAAAGTAAGCCTAGCGCAAAAAATACTATCGTCGATGACAACGCCCAACGATGATTGTCATGGGTGCAATAGTTGATTAAACCGTAACTCAATGGACCTACTATCGCGGATAATCGATTTACCAATCCCCACAGACCTAAAAATTCACCCGCTCTTTCGGTGGGTGAGAATTTACTCACCAAAGCGCGACCGACCGCTTGACTCGCACCCATCGCCAATCCAATCATATTGCCGATCAGCCACATTTGTGTCGATTCGGTTGCAAAAACCGCTGCCGTTACCGCTGCAATCCAAATCAACAACGTTATTGCCAACGTCGGCACGGAACCGATTCGGTCTTGCAAATGTCCACAAATAAATGCCCCCACTGCCGCCGTAACATTTACCACCATAATCAAAATAATCAATGCTTGCGTATCAAACCCCATGACTTCTTGGGCGTAAATTGCCGCTAAAACAACCACCGTACTCACACCCGATTGATACACCGCCAGCGTAATTAAAAACCAAGCTAAATCTTGAAACCGCGTTGCTTCTTTAATGGTTTGTTTCAAACGGGTGAAACTTGCGGTTAAAAAAGAAACGTTTTGCGTAGCGGTAACAGGTACAGCACGTTCATGCAGCCACAAAAAAGTCGGTGTAGCGGTCAGGGCAAAAATTGCCGCCGTAATCAACAACGTAATCGGAACGGATTGTTCAGCTGCCAAACCTTGTTGTTTCGCCCAATTCATATAAGCCAAACAAATGCCTAATGTTAAAAGTCCGCCAAAGTAACCTAAACTCCAACCATAGCCCGACATTTTCCCCATTTTTTGTTCTGGGATAATTTCGGGTAAAAATGCTGCAATCAGGTTTTCGCCAATCGCAAAAAGTGTTGCAGAAATAATCACCAGCACCATTGCTAGTACAACATCACCTGCCCCAACTGTTGCTAATGACGCAGTGGCGACAATACAACCTATAGCCGAAATAAGAAGGAACTGCTTTTTACACGCCCGATAATCAGCGATTGCGCCAATGATAGGACTACTAATCATAGCGATAAAATTTGCGGTACTCATCGCTAACGACCAAAGTAACGTTGCTGTTCCCGCTGTAATTCCAGGTGTATTCGCCGCAACGACACCCACAAAATAAGTGCTGAAAATAGTCGTCTGTACAACGGTCGTGTAGCCAGAATTCGCGAAATCAAACAACGCCCACGCCAACAATTCTTTATTACTGGCGTTGCCTATGGCTAACTTATTTTTATCAAGGGACAATTTTTTTTGCATAGTTCAATCTCGAATGGATTTTTTAAAAGGTTTCTAAGTTTAAGACAGTGTTTCGCTTGGGGCATCGGCAACAATGAATTATTAAATGGATTCAGTTAAAATGCCGCATCATTTCTTTTGTCGTGTCATTGTTTCGAGGTCATTTTCATGCGTAAAACACTTTTTACTTTGTTGAGCAGTAGTTCACTTTTATTAGTGACCACATTAAGCCACGCCGCCACAGATTTACCGCCATCTGCAAAAGTACCGATGGGTAAAGTGGAAGAAGTCTGCTCCGATTTTATGGATCCGAATTGGCGCAAAGAACAAGTTATTGATGGCGTGAAAATTCAAGCCTCAAAACTTTGCACACCTGATAATCCTTACGATATTGCAGCGTTTGTAAAAGGAACAAATGGCGTATCGATGGATACGTTAATGCAAACACAACTCGCCGCCGATGCAATTACCATGACTGACGATATGGATGGCGATGGCGATCCCGATAAAATCGTTATCAAGTTGGAAGTCGTAGAACTCAACGGACATTCGCCTGATGTAAAAAGCCCAATCACCACTTTCGATATTGCGCCAGGTTTGCAACCTACGTTTTGGGTTTATGCCCCGAAAACCCGTGATATGTCTACGTTGAATCTTTACGAATCAATTGCGAATCCACTTTTGCGTGTACCGTCGCCAACGATCCGTGTTGAACAAGACGACGTGGTTTGGATTGTGTTGGAAAACACGCATTATTTACCACATTCGATTCATTTACACGGTGTTGACCATCCGTTTATGGATCATTCACAAATGGGTAACGATGGCGTGGGGCAAACCAGCAACATGGACACGATGCCAGGCGAAAGTAAAACGTATGTCATCAAACCTCGCCAACCTGGCACCATGTATTATCACTGCCACGTTCAGCCACACACCCATATTCCAATGGGGCTGCAAGGAATGTTCATTGTCGAAGAAAATCGTCCGAACAATTGGCCGCAAACGTTAAATGTCGGAGCAGGGCAAGTACGTCATCCTTCAGTTGCAGTTTCAGAAAAATATGCTCGCGAATACGATTTGCACTATGAATCAGTCGATAAAGAATTGCATGAAGTGGTAGCGCGTTCAGCGAATGACCCGCGTTTAATCGCCAAACACATGAATATGGAATATGACACCACCGACGCAACGGATGATTATTTCATGTTAAACGGGCGTTCATTCCCGTACACGTTGCGTGAATCGCTGATTGAAATGAAGCAAGACGAAAAAGTGAAATTACGTGTATTGAACGGTCACACCGAATCGTTAGCGTTGCATATTCACGGACATAAACCCACAGTGACACACTATGACGGTGTGGATAATGGTGCAGGTTCTTATATCCAACGCGATGTTCACGGTATGGTTCCCGCACAACGTTTAGATTTGGAATTGAACGGTAAAGACGATGGTTTGAACAGTTTTGGTCAAGGAATTTGGATGTTCCACGACCACGTTGAAAAATCATTCACGACAAACGGTGTGGGCGAAGGCGGTGATATTAGTTTGGTGGTTTATGATGGATTCTTAGATGATAAAGGCATTCCCGCTTCACACGGTATGAGCCTCGCGCCGTATTTCACTAAAGAATATTGGAAAAAAGGCGGTTATCCAATTTGGCAAGATTACGACGAATGGCGCAGTTTAGGTTTACCTGATTTAACTGCCGACGTTACGCCTTCAAAAGTTGCAGTTCAAACTGTCGCCCCTAAAATGGAAGATGTTGAAAAAGCAAAAATTGCGGCTGAACTCGCGGCTGAAAATGCAGATGATGATTCATTTTTAGGAAAATTGTTATACGGAATGTTCCTAGGTATTGCAGGTTATGCCGCATTTGTGAAACGTGAAATCTTGATTGCATTAGTAAAAGATATTTTGGCGAAATTCAAAAAATAAGAGGTTTTTATGACAGCAGAATCGAGACCCCCATTTCCACCATTCACGGCTGAAACAGCTGCACAAAAAGTGCGTGCTGCCGAAAATGCTTGGAATTTACAAGACCCTGAAAAAATCGTATTAGCTTACAGCGTGGACAGCATTTGGAGAAATCGCGCCGAATTTTTGAAAGGACGCGACGAAATCACCGCGTTTTTGGAACGAAAATGGGTGCATGAGTTGGATTATCGTCTAATCAAAGAATTGTGGGCATTCCATGAAAATCGAATTGCTGTGCGATTTGCTTATGAATGGCACGATACAAACGGGCAATGGTTTCGTTCGTATGGCAATGAAAATTGGGAATTTAACACCCAAGGTTTAATGCAACGCCGTATAGCGAGCATCAATGATTTGGCAATCTCAGAAAGAGAACGTTTATTTCATTGGAAATTTAAAACACCACGTCCTGATGATTATTTAAGTTTGTCAGCGTTAGATTTGTAGCGTTAGATTTGTAGCGTTAGATTTGTAGCGTTAGATTTGTAGCGTTAGATTTTCGGGTTTAAAAAGGCGGGTTCAATTCATTGAATCCGCCTTTTTTTTGTCCGTTAATATTGTTCAAAATGTAAACAGTGTTAAATAACTAGACGTTTAATACTGCGTTAAATTTACTTTTAGATGAAATTATAAATTTTCAACTCATTGTTTTACAAAGCTATAAATTTAAATTATTAGCTGGCATAGCCGTTGCAGTATCTAGTTCGAACCTGCTCGTCACTGTATGGAAGAAGTAAAGACGTGTCACGACAGACAACCCAAATTGCATCACAACGGCGCAGGTTCAAACCTTCAATAATAAAACAATGAGGAGTAGTCAAAAATGGCTATAAGTTTAGCAACAAAAGCAGCAACCGATTCGTTGGAAATCAATCGTGCGCCGGTCAGTGTTGGCGCACAAGAAGTTCATAAATGGTTGCAAAGTTTCACTTGGGATTTTGATAAAAACCGCACCAAATATTCGACCAAATACAAAATGGCGAATGATACCAAAGAGCAATTCAAGCTAATCGCCAAAGAATATGCGCGTATGGAATCTGTTAAAGATGAACGTCAATTTGGTAGTTTGCAAGACGTTTTAACCCGTGTAGATGCAGCAAATCGTGTTCATCCGAAATGGAATGAATCCATGAAAGTTATTTCTAACTTTCTGGAAGTGGGCGAATACAACGCGATTGCAGCAACGGGTATGCTATGGGATTCAGCGACTGCTCCTGAACAAAAAAATGGTTATTTAGGTCAAGTGTTAGACGAAATTCGTCACACTAATCAATGCGGTTACATCAATTACTACTTCGCTAAACAAGGTCAAGACGCTGCGGGTCATAATGATGCACGTCGTACTCGCGCTATCGGGCCACTTTGGAAAGGCATGAAGCGCGTATTTTCGGACGGCTTTATTTCAGGTGACGCGGTTGAATGTTCAATTAACTTACAGTTAGTCGGCGAAGCGTGTTTCACCAATCCGTTAATCGTTGCTGTTACCGAATGGGCTTCTGCAAACGGCGACGAAATGACTCCGACGGTTTTCTTGTCGATTGAAACCGATGAATTACGCCACATGGCGAACGGTTATCAAACTGTCGTATCGATTGCAAATGACGAAGCGGCTTCAAAATATTTGAACACCGATTTAAACAACGCTTTCTGGACACAACAAAAATACTTCACGCCAGTTTTAGGCATGATGTTTGAGTATGGCAGCCATTTCAAAGTTGAACCTTGGGTAAAAACTTGGAATCGTTGGGTGTACGAAGATTGGGGCGGTATTTGGATTGGTCGTTTGGGCAAATATGGTGTTGAATCGCCAGCAAGTTTACGTGACGCGAAAAAAGACGCTTATTGGGCGCATCACGATTTATTCATGATTGCTTACGCATTGTGGCCAACAGGTTTCTTCCGTTTAACGCTTCCAACCGCTGAAGAAGCGGAATGGTACGAAGCGAATTATCCTGGTTGGTACGACATGTACGGCAAAGTCTATGAAGAATGGCGTGCGCGTGGTTGTGAAGATCCAAACAGTGGTTTCTTGCCGTTGCAGTGGTTTATCGAAAACAACCATCCAATTTACATCGACCGCGTATCACAAGTACCTTTCTGCCCTAGCTATTCTAAAGGTGCAAGCACTTTGCGTGTTCTTGAGTTTAATGGCAAAAAACATTCGTTCAGCGATCAATGGGGTGAACGTATGTGGTTGTCTGAACCAGAACGTTATGAATGCCAAAATATCTTTGAACAGTATGAAGGTCGTGAGTTGTCGGAAGTGATTGCAGAAGGTCATGGCGTGCGTAGTGATGGTTTCACGTTAATTGCTCAACCACACACGAGTAAAGACGGCAGACTTTGGACGTTAGATGACATCAAAAAAATTGGCTGTGTTTTCGCCGATCCTTTGAAATCTCTGTAATCATCATTCAATACTTGTAAAGGATTTTAATATGTCAATTGTAGTAAGTGGCGGTAAACGTGGTCTTACCGACCCCAAAATTGCAGCGGTTATTTTAGCGGCTATTCCTGATCAGCCTTTAGAAACTCAACGCAAAATGAATTATTTTATGACTCCGCGCGGTAAGCGAATCAATGAATATGAAACATTGTGTTGTTACACACAACCGACTCCAGATTGGATTCCAGGTGGTTTGGATTGGGGCGATTGGACACAAAAATTTCACGGCGGTCGTCCTTCTTGGAGCAACGAATCAACTGAAATGCACAGCAGCGACTGGCATAAACATCGTGATCCAGCATTCCGTTGGCACGCGCTGTATGTCAAAGACAAAGCCGAAGAATGGCGTTATACCGACCGTTTCTTGAAAGCGTATTCTGCCGATGGTCACGTGCGTTCAATCGATCCAATTTGGCGCGATGAAGTGTTAGGCGATTATTTAGGTGCGTTTGGTTTCAGTGAATATGGATTATTCAACTCACATTCATCAGCGACCCGCGATTGTTTGGGTGACACGTTGCGTATGAGTATTGCGATGATTGGCTTGGATAAAGTCGATAACGCACAAATGATTCAAGCAGAAAGAACCTTTTTAGCGAAATTAGTGCCTAGTTTTAACGAATCTACCGATGTGCCTAAAAAAGAATGGACGGAGGGTTCAATCTACAAAGGTGCGCGTGAAACTGTTGAAGAAATTTGGCAAGGAACGTATGACTGGAACGAAATTTTGTTCTCTGGTCACATGATTTACGACCCATTGTTCGGTCAGTTTGTACGTAGAGAATTCTTCTTGAGATTGTCAGCGTATTACGGCGACAACTTAACACCGTTCTTTATCAATCAAATGCAGTTGTACCATTCACAAACGAAAGGTATCACCAAAGATATGTTCCACACTTGTTTAGCTGTGGATGAAAACTTTGGCGATTACAACGTCAGTTTGATGAACATGTGGAGCGACAAATGGTTGCCCAGAACGGTCAACGCATTGAAAGATTTCATGGGAATTTTTGCGAAAATTCCAACGATTGCGGGTGTGACGGATAAAGCCGCTGTTGAAGCTGCGTTGGGTCGTGTTTTTGAAGATTGGAAACGTGATTACGCGGATCCAATCGGCTACAAAGTTGACACAGCGGCTTTAATCAAAACCGTGTTATCTGGTCTTAAATAAGGAATTCTTATGTCTACAAGTGCAAATTCGTACAACGCAGGAATCATGGCAAAGACTGGGAAAGACTTTGCTGATGAATACTTTGCGGAAGCAAACCAAGTCGTTCATGAAAGTGACACCGTGGTTTTAGTGTTAAAAAAATCAGATGAACTCAATACCGTTGTTGAAGAAATTCTGTTGGGTTCTCATAAAGATCAAAACCGCACGTTAGTTGTAGAAGATCGTGCTGGTTTTTGGTGGTTGAAAGCGAATGGCAAAATTGAAATTGATTGCCGTGAAGTCTCTGAATTATTAGGGAAAAGTTACAGTGTTTATGATTTGTTGGTGGATGTATCGTCTACCATTGGTCGTGCTTATACACTCGATGAAACTTTTACTATCACATCAGAATTGATGGGTCTTGATGTCAAATTACAAGACATCCATTGAGCATAGGAGATAACAATGGCTAAAATTCACGATAACCCTAATCGTACCGAATGGGTTAAAAAAATCGCTGGTTTAACAACCTTGTCAGCGGGTCACGCTTTATTAAAAGATTTTCGTGTTAAACACTTAAGTCCATTTAAAACCGATTTCACTTTGGAACTCGATGGTCAATGGATTGAATGCAAAATCGAAGAAAAAGTAGCGTTGTTAAAACGTGCTGAGTTCGATGATGACAAATTCATGAACAACTGTACTTGTGGCGCGGATGCTCAAGAGGTTGCTGATAAAGCAGTTGCTGAAATGACGGCTTGCACAGATATGTACAAAGCAGAACGCATTCACATTGATTTCAGATTGGCGTGCAAACCACCTGTTATGCCTGTCAATGCCTTTTTAGATGCGGATCGTCAGTTAGGCACTAAGTTAATGGAATTGCGTAATACAGATTATTACGCATTACCTTTAGAAGAGTTGCGTAAAGTGCGTGGCGTAAAAGTTATCACATTGCAATAAGCGCAAATTGCTGACTTAAAGTGCCTGTTGAGTGTGATTGCACTTAACCGGCACTTTCTTTGACATCTTCAATTGAGAAATAAAACATTATGTTAGAAACCTTAAACGCTTCAGTGGCATATCCACCTATGGCGAGTAATTCGAATTCCGAATTAACCATACTCTACGATTCTCAACCTTACACAGCGTACACGTAAGATTTGGAATTTATGTGGCGGTGGACGATTTATCAAGATAACAAATTGGTTCAAGAAGGTTGCTCGTTGTCGTTAGATTCATCAAAACGCGCTGTGCAACACGTTATGGCGTTTTTTAATATGACGGGCAAAATTTTAACCTGAGTAACACAACAAAAAAGGTAGAACAGGAGTTAAGAATGGCAACCACACATCAAGTAAAAATTATTACCCAAGACGACGAGTCCGTTTCATTTGAATGCCGTTCGGATGAAGATGTTATCAGCGCAGGATTGCGCCAAGATATTTATTTAATGGCTTCTTGCCGTGAAGGCGGTTGTGCAACATGCAAAGGTTTTTGTGCTGAAGGTGATTATGTTTTAGGCAAATTCAGTTCTCAAGCCTTACCTTACGAAGAAGAAGAGGCAGGCGAAGTTTTATTATGTTGTTGTTATCCGACTACGGATATAGAAGTTGAAGTCCCTTACACCTACGATCGTATTTCATTTTCACCTGAAGGCTTATCTTTCGAAGCAGAAATAGTTGAAATAGCGCAAGTTTCAAGCAATGTGATGCGTTTGTTATTACAACGTACTGGCGAGGACAAACAAGTTAAATTTGATTCGGGACAATTTTTTGATTTGGAAATTCCAAACACCACGACAACTCGTTCTTATTCGCCTGCAAATACTGCGAATAAAAAAGGGGAATTAGAATTTTTAATCCGTATTGTTGATGGCGGAAAGTTTTCAACGTATTTGAAAAGCGACGCAAAAATTGGACAAAAAATACAGGTTAAAGGTGCATCAGGTATTTTTGGGCTGAAAGAAAATGGGTTTACACCACGTTATTTTGTGGCGGGTGGAACGGGATTAGCTCCCGTATTATCAATGGTTCGACAAATGCACGAATGGTCTGAACCCCAAAAATGCGTTATCTATTTTGGTGTGAATACCGAAGAAGAAGTATTTTTGCTTAACGAATTAGAATCGCTTGCCGCAGAAATGCCCACGCTTGAATTACGCATTTGTGTGTGGAAATACGCCGAAAATTGGCATGGCGAAAAAGGCAGCGTCGTTGACATTTTGAGACGTGATTTACGTGAAACAGTCGCAAAACCTGATCTTTATTTATGTGGCCCACCAGGAATGGTAGATGCGACATTTGCAGTGTGTGAAGAGTTCGGTATTCAAAAAGAGCGTATTTATTTAGAAAAATTCTTACCCAGCGGTTCGTAATTCGCGAGAAATACAATGAAACCCGATGACAAAGAATTTCTTAATGACATGATTACACAACTCGATGAAACGCTTAAAAAATTAGTTGTTGAAGAGGAAAAAGTGACCCACAAAATCGGTGTTGAACGTGTTGAAGAATTAAAAGAGTTTTGGAAACAAGATTTATCTGAAGATGAAGAACGATTTTTCAGAATGACGTTGGATTATTGTGACAAAACGTTGATTAGCATTTGGGCGCGAACTAAACGATTACGTCATACACGGGCGCAAGCGGGACAAACTTTTATGAAATCGTGTGTTGTCATTGGAAAAAAATCGGATGTATCGCTGTAAAACCTGTTTCAAATAAACAAACGAGAATGGTATGTCTAAACAAATTATTTATAATCCTGAAGCGCGTTTAAGAATGATGCACGGGATTGATAGTATTGCCCGCGCGGCAATTGTGACGATGGGAAGTGCTGGACCTGCGGTGATGATTCAACACCGTACCGATGGAATTATGCCCATTTTCACACGTGACGGTGTAACGGTCGCGCGTTCTATTCATTTTGATGATCGCATTGCAAATTTAGGCGGTCGAATGTTGCGTGATGTGGCGGGGGCGGTGTCTCGACAAGTTGGTGATGGTACAACAACAGCCATTGTGTTGGCTCAAAAATTAGCGCAAGAAAGTTTAAAAAGTGTGGTCGCAGGATTTCACCCATTACAATTGAAAAAAGGCTTAGATTTAGCTCTCGCATTGGTTGAAAAAAAGTTACTCGACGACGCTGTTAAAGACATCACGCCAGATTGGATTGAAAAAATTGCCGCTGTAGCAACCAAGGATGAAAAAGGCGTCGGAAAATTATTGGCTCAAGCTCTCGACGCATTAGGACTTGCCGGTCAATTAACGTTTCAACTCGGCAATGGACGCGAAGATGAATTAGAAATTGTTGATGGCATTCATTATGAGCAAGGCTATCTTTCACCCAATTTTGTAACCGATAAAACACGTGCCGAAGCGGTACTTGATAATCCATATATCTTGTTATACGACCGTGAAATTCACGATTTAATGGATTTGATTCCGATATTAGAAGAGGTGAAAGCTGAAGGACGTTCGTTGCTAATTATTGCGGATAACGTTGTTGATAAAGCCTTGACGGGATTATTGCTCAATCATGTACGTGGTATTTTTAAAGTCGTTGCCGTGAAAGCCCCTGGTTTTGGTGATAAGCGTATCGACCGATTAAAAGATTTAGCGTTATTAACTGGAGGGCAGGCAATTCTAGATGATTACAGCAGTCCGAAACTGGAACACGTTGAATTAAATTTACTTGGGCAAGCACAGCGCGTAGTCATTACTGAAACCACTACAACAATTATCGGTGCAAAGGGTGACAAAGTTTTAGCACAAGAACGTATTGAAAATTTACGCGAACAAGCGAATTTGATTCTTGCAAAAAAAGCCGGCGAAGGTTCAGCGACGGGTAATCGACATGATTTTGGTGAACTAGAAGAACGCATTGCATTGTTATCGGGAAGAACGGGCATTTTCAGTGTCGGTGGTACAACAGATTTTGAAATTAAAGAGCGTATGGTTCGTATCGAAAATGCGTATATGTCTGCTAAAGCAGCACTTGAAGAAGGCGTTTTAGCGGGCGGTGGTGTGGCGTTATTTAATTGCATCAAAATGTTGAAGAATGTTATTGCTGAAAATGTCGAGCAACAACAAGGTATATCGATTATGAAACTTGCTCTTGCCGCGCCGTTGCAAAGTTTAACGCGCAATGCAGGATTAAATCCCGAAGTCGTTATTGCTCGGCTTAATGCCGCCAACGACAATCATTTTACTGTTGATACGCAACATCAAATTTATGGCAATTTTTTAGAAATAGGCATTATTGATCCCGTTAAAGTGATGCGTTTAGCGTTACGCAATGCCGTTAGCGTGGTGGGGACAATGATGACAACCGAAACTATTGTGATGGATGTTCCCGATTTATCGATTATGGATGGTTATTCGCCCGAATGGGCAGCGGCAACTCGTGAAGATCCGCGTTCTTAAATATATAGCCTCAAATTTTACCACTTTACCGCTCCAAAAATTCTCACCCGAACGTGTAAACATTCAGGCGTAAATTTCTCGCTTCATCCTGCATGTCTTCCTAAGAGGCATTTCTATTTCCCCTGTGAAATAAGGCAATGCGACACTATGTCGCATTGTCTCTTTTTTTTATTTTGTTATTGTGTTGCATTCACTATCGATTTATAAATCGACTTCATGCGACATTAAAACCAATAGATAAATGGATTTTCAAATTTCAAACAGAGTTAAATTAAGCCACGAAACCTTATTGCTTCGGCATACCGTTGAATTTGAAGTAGATCGTCCTATTCAGGCATGGCAATGGATGAATCAAACTCGAACTGTTCCCGAACATGGGGATTGGGTTCGACCTGAAGTGAGTGAAGCATGGCAACGCTGTCTTGAAGACTATCAGTTACCGTTAGGTAATTATGCTAACTGGGATAACTACCCCATTATCACGCATACAACAAATAGCACGCCGCAATCGCATCGTATTGAAAATCTAGTCAAACAATTACATCAAAATTTCCATATTTTCTTGAAAGAATCCGATGTCATGATGATATTGACTGGTGCAAACGGGGATTTGTTGTATTTGATGGGTGAAAAACCATTGTCGAGTGCATTTATGTCCAGAATGCAATCTAAGGGTGCGAATTGGCTAGAATCTGCATTAGGGAATAACGGTATTGGAACGGCTATTGAGTTAAAAAAACCGATTGCTTTTCAAGGTATGGAACATTTTTTAAATGTGTTGCATCCGTTTACGACTGTTGGCTACCCTTTGTTTGATAATGCTGGCGAATTGATTGCCGTAATTGGTTTAATCAGCGATAAACAAGAAAACATGAATTCATTGTTTGCTTTTTTACATCTGATTTGTGTTTTGGTGAATACAGATTTTCCGTTAGCAAAAAATACGTTGGCACAACAGTGCGTTTTAAAACAAATTCCGCTTAAACCCGCGAAAAAGTCACTTGAATTCGTTAATGGCGAAGTCTCTGAAACGTTAGCATTGCTCGTCAAAAAAGCGGTGAAATTACAACAATACAAAGTACCTATTTTAATTACGGGTGAATCTGGTGTCGGCAAAGATCATTTTGTTCGCCTAATTCGGAATGCAGGACCTCGAAAAAATGCGCCATTGATAGCAATTAACTGTGCATCAATTCCACATGATTTGATTGAAAGTGAATTATTCGGTTATGAATCGGGGAGTTTTACAGGCGCACGGAGTACCGGTAAGCCAGGAAAATTTATGCTTGCCGATAAAGGGATTTTATTTCTTGATGAAATTGGTGACATGAGTTTTGATCTGCAATCTACGTTATTGCGTGTACTGGAAACGTCTGAAATTACGCCTGTTGGCGGTACAAAATCGATTCTGGTAGATGTTCAAGTGGTCGCCGCAACTAACGTGCATTTATTAACAGCGGTTGAACAGGGGCGTTTTCGTCGTGATTTGTACTATCGATTGAATGGCTGTACTTGTCATTTACTGCCATTGCGTGAACGCCCCGACAAAAAATCTATTATTCAGCACATTTTACAACGTGAATTAAACGCCATCGCGCCTGACGGTGAAATTCAGATTTGTTCAGAAGTTCACCGTTTAATGGAACAGCATCCGTGGCCTGGCAATATTCGCCAAGTAATTAACGTGATTCGAGCGACACTTTATACCGCAAGCAGTTCTATTATTGACGTACACGATTTGCCTGTTGACTTTTTTACAGAACTTGAACAATTCAGTTTGAGCAATGTGGATTCGACTAACTCAATTTTGGTTGCGCCATCGTCAATGGTTAATTCACCCGTCATGAGTCTAACCGATTGGGAGTTACACGGCATCAAAATGGCTCTCAAAGATTGCGATGGAAACATCTCGATGGCAGCAAAAAATTTGGGTATCACCCGCACGACGTTATACAAAAAAATAGATCGTTTTGGGTTAAACAAAAACGGTGCAAGTCTTTAATTCAGAGTTAGTAATTTTTCCACGTCAGCGTCATAAAAACGATAGGTCTCACCGCAAAATTCACAAGTCACTTCAATAATTTCTTGTTCGTTCAAAATAGCACGTAATTCTTCTTCACCCATCGCGTTTAAAGTTTTTTCAATACGTTCACGGGAACAAGCACATTCAAACGCCACATCTTCCGCATCAAAAAGTCGAATATCTTCTTCGTTAAACAAGCGATGCAACAATTCGTGACAATCCAATTCAAACATTTCTTTTGCTGTCACGGTGCTGGCTAAAATTTCAATCGTTTCCCAATCATTCGGTTGACCTTCTTGTGATGGCAACTCTTGCAACAACAAACCAGCGGCGTGATTATCATCAGCAAACAGCCACAAACGTGTTTTCAATTGTTCTGATTGCTCAAAATACATTTGCAAGGCAGCGGCTAAGTTTTCGCCTTGTAATGGCACAATGCCTTGATACGGTTTGCCATTTCCCGCTTCAATCGTTAGCACTAAACGCCCTTCGCCAAATAATTCTGTGAGCGAATCGCCAACCATTGGGGAATGGCATTTCACTACACCACGAATTTTACGTTGATTCGTAGCCTGTGCGACAAGCGTAGTAATTGCACCATTACTTTGCGCTTGCATAATCATTGCACCGTCGAATTTCACCGTTGTCGATAACATCGACACGCAAGCTAATGCTTGTCCCAGTTGATGCACAGCGATTTCAGGTTGTTGTTGATGCTGTTTTGCGGCTTGCCAACTATCAGTTAGCTTTACCCACACACCGCGAATTCCATGCTGTTCAAATAAAAAACGTCGTAAACAATCGTGTTCTGGCATAAGTCTTTGTTTAAAGTTAAGTGAGGAAAAGGATTATTTGCGCCAAAACTCAGGCACAAACAGAATGACAATTGAGAAAATTTGCACTCGTCCAAGCAACATTGCAAACGTACAAATCATAGTTTGTATATTCGACAAACCCGAATAATTCAATGCAGGTCCCACTTCATTTAAACCAGGCCCTGCGTTGTTAAAGCAAGCGACAATGGCAGAAAATGCAGTTATAAAATCCATTCCCGTCATGAGCAACGAAAATATCAAAGCCACGATGCAAATGAAATACAGGAAAATAAAACCCATCACTGAAGTGATAATGTTGTCGCTAATCAACGTGTCGCCTATTTTCATCGGGCGAATCGCAAAGGGGTGAATAAATTTAAACATTTCCAAACGCGCTTGTTTAATCAAGATAATGGTACGAATCATTCGAATACCGCCACCCGTCGAACCCGAAGAAGCCGATAAACAGCTCAAAAGCAACATCCATATCGGTACAAAAATCGGCCATTGATTAAAATCTTGGCTTGCAAAACCACAATCGGTCGCAATTGTTACGAGGTTGAATGACGCATGACGCAATGCTGTCCAAAAGTCGGGATAAGTGCCTTCATACTGCAATATACCGGCACAAAGCAGACAGCTTCCGAGTACCAAAATTAAAAAACTCCGCGCTTCCATATCATCGAAATAGGGTTTGATAGAAAGTTTGCGAATAGCTACAAAATGCGTTGCAAAGTTAATCGCGGCAATTAACTGAAAAATGGTTAGCACGACTTCAATCGGCACTGAATTGAAAAAACCAATGCTGCTATCGTGCGTTGAAAAACCACCCAAACTCATCGCTGCAAAAGCATGGCAAATTGCATCGAACCAATTCATGCCAGCGAGTTTCAAGGAAATAATACACGCTAGCGAAATTCCTGCGTACACAATCCAAAGTGCTTTGGCGGTTTGGGCAATTCGCGGAGGTAAATCGGATTCTTTCACTGAACCAGGTGTTTCGGCTTTATATAATTGCATTCCACCGATGCCTAACATCGGCAAAATGGCTACCGCGAAAATAATAATTCCCATGCCGGCAATCCAATTTAACTCGTGTCGCCACAAGTTAATTGACATCGGTAACGTATCTAAACCGCTTAAAATTGTCGCACCTGTTGTGGTCAAGCCCGACATAGTTTCAAAATACGCATCGATAAAACCGAGATTTGGCATAAAAAACAACAGCGGCAACGTACAAATCATCGGACTAATTGACCATGTCATTGCCACGAGTAGAAAACCGGCTTGGCGGGACAATTTTTTTGGCATTTTCAATGTCGGTAGAAACATCAATGTTCCCGCAATAAATGTAATGACAGTCGCATTTAAAAACGCCTCCATTGCACCATCTTGCGTGAAGTAAGACATTATCAAACAACTTGTCATTAAGCCGCCAAAACCCAGCGTCACTAAACCAAGAATATGTACGAGGGTAAGAATAATAGGCATGAGAGTCGCTTAATTAGTAATGGGCTGGAAAGACATTTCGATATAAGGAATCAATTTTTTATCCATTGCAAACATGATGACGTGATCATCTTCCTTGAAAACCGTATCGTGATGTAGAGCAATTACTTCTTGATTTCGAATCAATGCACCGATGACGATTCCGGGGGGGAATTTAATCGAATCGACGCGCTTACCCACGACCGAATCATCGCGTCCGTTATGATGTGCGACCGCTTCAATCGCCTCTGCCGATCCACCACAAAGCGAACTAACTTGCGCGACATCGCCTTTACGAACGTGTTTCAAAATGCTGCCGAGTGTTTCTTGATTTGGCAAAATTGCCACGTCGATATTCGTACCAGCCAATAATTTGAGATAAGAATTGTGATTAAGTAAACAAATGGTTTTACGTGCGCCCAAACTTTTTGCCAACGAAGCAGAAATAATATTTACACCGTCGTTATCGGTAATGGCACAAAATAAATCTGTATGTTCAATTGATTCGTCTAACAGCAACTTTTCGTCAGAACAATCACCAAGTAAAACGACTGATTTATCTAAGTCGTTCGCGATTTTTTTGGCGCGACGCGGATCTTTTTCGATGATTTTAACTTGGTGTTTGTCTTCTAACGCCATTGCTAAACGTTTACCCACGTGTCCGCCACCCGCGATAATAATACGTTTGATAGGGGCTTCTAATTTTCCAAGCTCTTCAAGTACGCGCCGTACTTCTTGACGCGGTGCGACAAAAAATACTTCATCATCCGTTTCAATGGTCGCATCGCCGTTAACGCACAGCGGGTTGCCGTGCCTAAAGATAGCAACAACACGAGTTTTGCCGCTAACCAAGCGATCTTTGAGAGTTTTGATTTTTTTACCAGTCAAATCACCATTCGCTACCACTTTCACCGAAAACAAACGAACTAACCCGTTGGCGAATTCAGAAACTTGTAACACGCCTGGAAATTCGACGAGATTACGAATTGAATTCATCACAATTTGTTCGGGGCTGATGACTATATCAACGGGAATGCCTTTGTCACTGAATAAGCGCGGATGTTTAAGATAATCAATGGCTCGAACGCGAGCAATGGTTTTCGGTTTGGTGTAGAGTGCGTTAATAATCAAACACGCCAACATATTGGTTTCGTCCCGATCGGTCACGGCAATGACCATGTCCATTGTACTAATCCCTGCTTGCTCTAAGACGCTAGGGTGTGCGGCGTTTCCTGCGACGGTAGCAATGTCAAAACGCTCTTTCAACGCTTCGAGCAAATCGACTCTAAAATCAATCACCACAATATCGTTTTCTTCACTCGCCAAGGCTTCTGCAACCGAAGCACCGGTAACGCCTGCGCCTAAAATTAGTATTCTCATGAGTAAATCGTGGTAAAAAAGTATTGGAGGATGCGGATTTTACCTAAGTTTGAGATTCTCTTCACTGATAATTACCATAGTTTATTTCGAGGTTTGGTAGCGATTGCGCCTAAATGCTATGATTAGCTAACTTTAACGAATGTGTGTTCTCATGGCAGAAAGAAGAAAAAGTAGTGGTTCACGTTACGAACAGCCGTCCGCCCGTAAACGTAGAAACAAAAAAAAATCCTTTTCATTTCCTTGGTTTAGCAGCCTGCTACTGGTTGCATTGGGCGTGGGTGGTTCCTTATTGTTCGGTTATTTGGGTGTATTGGATTATAACGTCCGCAAACAATTCGAAGGTAAACGATGGGCAATTCCAGCGCGGGTTTATGCAAGTCCCGTTGAGCTTTATGTCGGTTACAGCATGAATGCGTCACAATTTGAAACGTTGCTGAAAACACTTTATTACCGCCAAGATACGAATCTAACTGCTGAAGGGACTTACGTTAAAAAAGGTTCGCAAATTACTGTCAAAACACACCCGTTTAATTTTTGGGACGCGCCTCAAGAAAGTAGTTTGGTTCGTTTAACATTTAACGAATCGACCGTCGAAGGCATCGTCGATTTAGGCAAACAAGGTACAGAAATCGCGTTATTGCGAATGGATCCCGCGCAAATTGGCAGCTTGTATCCGCGTATTAAAGAAGATCGCGTGCTAATTAAATTGCAAGAAGCTCCACCTGCATTGATTAACGCTTTGCTCGCGTCCGAAGACCGTGATTTTTATCACCATTTTGGATTGTCATTTCGTGGGATTGCACGCGCGATGCTAACGAATTTTCGTGCAGGTGCGATGGTGCAAGGTGGCAGCACGATTACGCAACAATTGGTGAAAAACTTTTATCTTAGTTCCGAGCGCAGTTTAACGCGCAAAATTAACGAAGCGTTTATGGCGTTAATTTTGGAATATCGCTACAGTAAAAACGAAATTTTAGAAGCCTATTTAAACGAAATTTATTTAGGGCAAAACGGCAATAGTTCCGTGCATGGTTTTGGTTTAGCAAGCGAATTTTACTTTAATAGCACGTTGAAAGATTTGCCGTTGCATCAAATCGTTTCATTGGTTGCACTCGTTCGCGGACCTTCGTATTACGATCCTCGTCGGTCAGCGGATAGAGCAATTCAACGGCGCAATTTAATTCTGGATGAAATGGCAACGGCAAAATCTATTACGGTGAAACAAGCCACTGACGCAAAAGCAAAACCGTTGGGTGTCATTGCAAACGTAAACCGCTCGGCAAATCGTTATCCATATTTTATGGATTTGGTAAAACGGCAATTAAGTCAGGAATATCGCGAAGAAGATTTAACGTCAGAGGGTTTGAGTATTTTCACCACGTTGGATACGCGAATTCAAGATACGCTGGAACAAACTGTTAAAACTCAACTCACACAACTCGAAAAATTACCGAAATCCATGGATAACTTAGAAGCGGCAGCTGTTGTGACACGTCGTGACAGTGGTGAAATTGCGGCGTTGACGAGTGGACGCGAAGTAGTGTCGGCAGGATTTAATCGTGCGTTAGATGCGGTGCGTCCAATTGGTTCGTTAATTAAACCTGTGATTTATTTGACAGCGTTAAACAATCCAAAAAAATACACCATTACGACTTCAGTGAGCGACAGCGAAATTGTTGTACCGAATAAAGGCAGTGAACCGTGGATTCCGAAAAATTACGACCATCGTGAACACGGCAATGTTAGTTTGCATCAAGCATTAGCGCATTCATACAATCTAGCAACAGTTCGAGTTGGGATGGATGTTGGCGTAAACAACGTTATTGATACGTTACGAAATATGGGTGTAACCCGCGAGGTGGAATCGTTCCCATCGTTTTTACTCGGTTCAGCACAACTCACGCCATTGGATGTGACGCAAATGTATCAAACATTAGCGGGCGACGGTTTTTTAAGTCGGTTAAAAGCAATTCGTGCCGTGGTTTCTGCAAAAGGTGAACGGTTGCAAAGTTATCCCTTTATCGTCAAGCAAGCGATTGATCCAGCAGTGACATACATTGTAAATACGATGTTGCAAGAAGTGATGACCGACGGCACAGGACATTCGGCTTACGATGTTTTTCCGAAAAGTTATGGCTTAGTTGGCAAAACAGGGACGACGAATGATGCGAAAGACAGTTGGTTTGCCGGTTATTCGGGTGATTATTTGTCGGTTGTGTGGATTGGTCGTGATGATAATAAACCAATGGGATTAACTGGCGCGACAGGAGCGTTACCGGTGTGGTTGGCGATCATGAAACAAATTTCGACACAACCCGTGAATCTAATTGCTCCAGATAATATCAAAATGGCGACATTTAGTAATTGTTCTGGTTCGCGTCGTTATCCTTACATTGCCGGTTCAGAACCACATACAAGGTCGTGTGATACTGTCGAAAATGTTGGCGGTGGTGGAAGTGGCGGCGGTTATTATGTACCTGATTCAGGTGGTTATAATGCAGATACCCCTGTTGAATCTGCGCCGATTAACGAATTACCAGAAAATTTTTAGTTTTTGTTTTGATGTTACGCAGATAAATTTAAAGGCATATCCCCCAGCCTTTCAGGCTGCCCCCTTCAAAGGGGGCGAAAGAGTAAAAAGCGACGGCTTTTGATTTTAATGGTTTTCCCCCTTTGAAGGGGGAACGCGAAGCGCAGGGGATGTGCTTTAATCCACTATCTGCATAAGATCAGTTTTTGTTTGAGAATAACATTATGAAAAAAATGCGTTGGCTTATGGTCGCGTTGTTGAGTGTGAACAGTTTAATTGCCTTCGCCGAAGAAGCCCCAGTTAAACAATTTAAAACCTTTTTGAGTTCGGCAAAATCAATCACTGCGAATTTTAAACAGGTGTTAATTAACGAGGCGGGTGATCCGCTTCAAACCAGTTACGGGCAGTTTTATTTGCAACGCCCCGGCAAATTTCGTTGGGATTATACGAAACCTTTTCAACAGCAAATTATTTCTACTTCCGGAAAAGTGTGGTTTTACGACACCGATTTGGAACAAGTGACCATTAAAAAGTTAGATGAATCGGTAGGTTCAACACCGGCATTATTATTAAGTGGTGATGTGCCATTAGAAGACAACTACAACATCGAGCAACAAGGTTCAGATGGCAATATGAATTGGGTTAAACTCGTTCCAAAAAGCCAAGATAGCACTTTCAAATATGTGTTGATTGGACTAGAAAAAGGTGTATTAAGCGGAATGCAATTAAACGACAATTTTGGACAATTGACGCGCATTTATTTTTCGAATTTGAAAGTTAACCAATCTATCGAGGCAAATTTGTTTGAATTTACTGCGCCAAAGGGTGTTGATGTGTTTTCAGAATGATGTAGATTTGAAGAATGTTGTTTTTTATCAACATGATTTAGTTCTTTTCACTTTTCATTACTTATTGATCATTAGCCATTGATAAATAACATAATTTATTTTAAATAAAAATGACTTTAAAACTTGTATGGAAATAATTTTGCTGGTATTATCGCTGCCGTGAAATAAGTTTTGTTGTATAAAAACAAATTTTAAACTTTTAACTCCAAACGATTTATTGAGGATGAAACCATGACTTCAAAAGCAAAATTAGCTTTAGGCGTAACGACTGCATTAGTTGCATTCGCAGCAGCAACCGTCGCGCCAGAAGCCGCTGCACATGCCGGCAAAAAAGCACATAAACATGCTAAAAAAGCACCGACTTATTCAACTGTTGAAACGCACAGTTCATCGTTTTCACATTCAAACAGCAGCAACGCGAAAGTTGATGCTTTAGAATCACAATTGCAAGCGATGCAATCTGAAATCCGTAGCTTGAGAGCGGCATCGGGTCGCGCACACATCGATCCAGATACTGCAAAAGTTCAAGAGTTGGATCAATGGATGACTTCTGTGAAAAGCGAAGGTACGCCTTCTAAAGGCAGCAAAGACAACATGGTATTCTTCCGTGGTGGCTATGGCTACAACGTTGATAAACGTGGTGGTACTTTAGACCCCACAGGTACAACAGGTGGCGCACCATTTGCTGGTGCGATTGGTGATCATGGCGCGTGGTACTTTGGTGCTGGTTTTGACTTTGGCATCAATGACAATTTGTTTGGCATGATGCAAGGTACAGAAGTTTTAGCTGAATTGATGTTTGACTATAAACAATTGGGCGAGAAAAAAAGAAATGGTCTTACTCCTGCGATAAATGCAGCGACAGGATTACCAGCTGCTAACGCTCAAACAGCAACAGTGAACGCATTATCATTAGCAGCTTCACCAAAAATTAAATTCTTCAAAGGTAGCAACTTCCGTCCTTGGTTGATTCCAGCTGGTTTTGAATTAACCGTTATCAGCCCTCCGTCTGATGCGATTACCGTATTAAATCCAGGCATGATGTTCGGTGCGGGTGCAGATTATAAAATCTGGAAAGACATTTATGCGGGTGCAGATGTTCGCTGGCATCAATCGTTTGATAATCTTGATGGCGTAAATACCAATGGAGTAACTGCTGGTGGTTATTTAGGTTTAGGTTTCTAAGTTGTTGTAAAAAACAAACACGAGATAAAAAAAGGAGCTTAAACGCTCCTTTTTTTTGCCTAAAATTTAGCGCAAGTCATTAAAATTTCACATAACTTTATTAAGCTAAAGACATTGTTTATTTCTGCAACAAACTGCCGATAAACCAACCGCTATTTTTACTTTAATTTTTGAGGAATGCAGTTATGAAATTTGACACTTTGTTGAATGTTTTTAATCCAATCGCTGACGAAGAACACTGCGCCAGCTTAACGCCGTCTTTTTGTCCTGAAATTATCGATTTACTGAATTCGCAACGTCGTCCA
>JAQTOX010000118.1 GCA_028713055.1 Methylococcales bacterium
CTAACGCAAAATCTTTTTCCGTAATGCCTTTTGCCGCGTGCGTGACTAATTTCACAATCACAAACGCATACGAAACGGTTAAATCGGGATGATGCCATGCTTTTTCAGCGAGATGTCCGACCGTATTTACGACCATTAACGTGGATTTCCAACCGCTTGTTTTTATTTTTCGGCGAATCCAACCATTTTCATAAGTCCAATGCGGTAATTCAGTTTCTAAGCGGGTTTGAATTTCTGCATCGCTTAACGCGGGATGACTACTGGTTTCTTCTGACATTTTGAACTCCTGATTTTATTTGACGGCATTGTAGCGCGAATTTCTAGCGAATGTAGCTTATAACTTGAGATTTTTAACGGCTAAAGCGTTACACGTGTCATTGAATCTGCTGTTCAAAAAATACAACGTGTTAAAATGAAGGGAATGTTTTCAGTGCTTTTCTTACAATTCAGAAACAAAATGGTTTATTTTCAAAATTGCATCTTCTACAACTTGACGAGGGCGTGAAATTGCCATTCTGACATGTGATTTTGAATAATGGTGATTTTCTTCTTCTCCAAAAATGAAATAACAACCAGGCATTAAAGCAACTTTTTCTTTTTCTAATAACTTTTCCACAAAAAACACATCGTCCATTCCAAATTTACTTATGTCGAGCAAAACCATAGGAGTTGCAACTGGCTGAAATATGACGATTCTATCATCTAACTTAGACTTTAATAATTCCAAATTATTTGCCATTTTGTCATATAGACCGGTTTTATAAAGTTCCAATCTTGAATCATTTAAAATTTTAGATAGAACGTAAAGATGTACAGAGTCAAACTGAAATAAGATTAGCTGCAACCAGGATTCAATTCGAACTCTAAGGTTATCGGATACTAAAAGACAGCCATACTTTATCCCATGAAGACAGACAATTTTTCCTGTATCACCAACTACAATCCAAGATAAATTTTTTAAAAAAACTTCAAAATTTAGATCAAACAATTTATTTATTTTAAAACCGAAATATGCGGATTCAATAAAAGCGTGATCCACAATAAGAATGACATTTTTTTCTATACATAATAAACAAAGTTGTTGTAATTCATCTTTACTAAAAATTTGCCCCAACGGATTCTCAGGTTGAGTAATAATTACAGCCCGTGTTTTACCTGTAACACAATTTGCAACACTTTCAATTATTGGTCGTCTATTTTTTGCATCTCTTTTTGCAAAAACAGGCTTACCTTTAGCACTACTAATGAGTTCTGGGTAATTGTAAAAACCATAATCGAACAAGATAACCTCATCATCTTCATGCTGTATACATGAATGAATTGCAACTAATAGTGCTTCACTGGCACTTGTAGTTATAAAAGTATTATTATTTTCACCAAATACTTTACTAAAGTAATCAATTACATCTTTTTTGAATATATCCGAATTAAAATTTTGTAATAAATTACCATCTATATTTGTAATAAAATCTTCCATCCATCTTTCATGCAAATCGACAGGGTAACCAAAAGTCATGTCACATTTGGGGGTTATATATTTGATTCTTTTTTCAAACTCTTTGATACGTTCGCTAAGTAATAAATTATTTTTTTGTATTTTCATGATCTAGTTCTTCTATCGGACGATCGAAATCGTGTTCAAAAAATACAACGCATTAAAGTGAAAGGGATGTTTTCAGTGCTTTGCAGTGGACGCTGATTATTATGTGATGGACGCATAAATCTGACTGTGCAACGATGTTTCCCGCCACTAATTTCTGCAAAATAAGGAAGTGCTTTATCTACACTCACGCTGAGTAATTGATATGACAAACCTGTGTTTAATGTAATTTGAAAAAAGCCCTCTGGCGCAATTTCTTCCGTTACGGTGCAATTATTACGAATCAAACCCAAAATTAAATCAATTGCAACGCCAATATCGACAAATGGTTGACTCCAATAATTTAAATCTTTCAAACATGTTTCATTGTTTTGAGTAAGCCAATAATGAAATTCTGGCAAATCAAACGAACAGGTTCCACTGGGAATACTGCTACGTTGCGCGATACTTTGAAACAACTCATTCTCTATCAGGTGATTCCCGATCTTACCAGTCGTCGCGTACAACTTTTGACTAATTTCGACCAATTGCGCTGTATTTTTGTTTGATTTTTCAGGCGTTTTATTTAACGCATTTGTGTATCGATCCAATTCTTTAAGAATTTCTGATTTTAAGTCATTGCGTTTAAAAATCGCCACAATATCAAACAAAACGGTGATTGCAGCACGTTTACTGGCAATGTTTTCGCCATGCAAATGATGATTGAATTGCTGAAAAAGTTGTTCGAGACGGATAAAAACGCGAATGCGTTCATTGAGTGGAAATTCGTAAATAATCGGGGTATTCACAACGGTGGCGTGTCCTAACAAAGGCTTAATGAAAGGTAGAAATTGTGCAATTTTTTAACGTGTTCTGCAAGCGCGGTATCGTTTTTTGAATTGTCGATAATATCATCAGCATGTTTTAACCTAAATGCTGATGATACTTGTGTTGCCATAATCGATTTAATGTATTCAAGCGATAAATTATCACGCTGCTTAACGCGCTCAATTTGCGTTTGTTCATCGCAATTCACAACTAAAATACGATCAACCAATAATTCGGCGTGAGTTTCAAATAATAACGGAATACTTACGATGCAATAAACGTCAGTTAGTAAGTTGATTTTATTTAAAATTTCTTGGAAAACGAGCGGATGTAAAATGCTCTCTAGTTGTTGTTTAATGGCGGGGGTTTCAAAAATCATTGCTTTTAACGCCACGCGGTTTAATTCGCCATTTTCTAAAAATATTCCCGAACCAAAAGCCTCTTTGATAGCAAGTAACGCGGGTTGTCCGGATTGAACTAAATGATGTGAAATTTCATCCGCATCGATAATTGGCACACCTAACTTTGAAAATAAATGTGAAACCGTTGATTTTCCACAACCAATTCCGCCGGTGAGTCCGACTTTTAACATGATATTATTTGGCGTTTATACACAATTTGAATGTTTAATTATTCGGACGAATATGTTGCGTCCCAACTCGGATAGATGTTTTACGTTCAAGTTCTTCATCGCCACTAAATTCTGCACTTTTGGTGGCTAATTCGTCTATTTTTTCGAGTAACAAATCATTCGTATTGGCTAGACGATTTCCCATGATGACCATCATTTTGCCCGCAAATGTAGGATTTTCACCAATAAATTGTTCTAACTGTATGCGATTTTTAATAACAACTAATCTTGCATCTTTCATTACTTTCGCCGAGGCACTACGTGGTCTGCTTCTGTAAATAGCCATTTCTCCGAAAAAATCATTTTTGTTAATAATAGCAAGTTCAATCTCTTCTTCATGCCGTTCAACATAAATTTTTACGATCCCCTCAAGAACGATAAACATTGTTCTATCGAGACTACCCTCTTTAAAAACGACGGTACCTGCTTTGACTTTAATAACGGGTTGCATAATACAGATCCTAAAAATGTTAATTGTTAATTTGTTTTTTGCGCTAACCACGCACCAACCGAGCATATTTGAGACTAAATTCACTCCGTCCAGCTTTACCGCCGTAGTAATTTGCAACAGTATCAATATGGACATTTTGTGCCAGCAGTGACGAAAATGTCCAAAATTTATCTCTGGGAGCTGTTGTAAGAACAACTTCATTTTCAGCATGTAGGCTGTTGTCATTTCCAACAATAATCTTATCTTTTCCGATAATGACGTTTAATTCCTCCTGTGTTGGTAATCGCCAATCAGTAAAACTACCCATTTGAGTTCTATTGAAAAGTGCTATATTTTTTTGCACTTCACTCAAAGTAATTTCTTTAGCCTCGCCCAAAGCTCTACGTTTACTCCATTCCTGTCCAATCAAATAGCGACACCATGTTAAACCCGTTATCGAATCAATTGCAGTGCCATCATCACGTGCAACAAATTGTAAGACGAGTCTCTCTTCAATTTTTTGTTCTTGATCCATTATTTTTCCTTGCAAAAAAAGTCTGAGAATCGGACTAGCATTAACATTAAAAGCGAGTCCAATTCTCTAAAATTTTTAATTATCCGTGACTGCGCCAAGTGACGCTGAATTAACCAATTTTGCATATTTCGCCAATACGCCGCGTGTGTAACGTGGTGCAGGTTGTTGCCATTTTTCTAAACGACGCGCGATTTCGTGTTCGTTGACATGTAACGATAAAAGATTGTTTTCGGCATCAATTGTAATTTCATCACCATTTTCAACAATTGCCAACGCCCCACCGACAAATGCTTCTGGTGTAATATGTCCTACAACAAAACCGTGCGTGCCGCCTGAAAAACGTCCGTCAGTAATTAACGCAACTTCTTTGCCTAATCCTTTTCCCATAATCGCTGAAGTGGGTGATAACATTTCGCGCATTCCAGGACCGCCTTTTGGACCTTCGTAGCGAATCACAATCACGTCACCTTTCACAATTTCACCGTTCAAAATCGCTTGCAACGCTTGTTCTTCGGCATCAAATACTTTCGCAAAACCTGTGAAACACAAACCTTCTTTGCCCGTAATTTTTGCAACTGAACCTTCTGATGCTAAGTTGCCATATAAAACAACTAAGTGACTGTCTTTTTTAATCGGATGTTCCAAATCGTGAATCATATCTTGGTCGATGGGATACGGTTTTACATCGGCTAAATTTTCTGCCAACGTTTTACCTGTGACCGTCAAACACTCACCATGCAACAAACCTTTATCGAGCAACATTTTCATGAGCGGTTGAATGCCACCGATTTCAATCAATTCCGCCATTTGATAACGCCCACTTGGTTTTAAATCCGCAAGCATCGGAACACGTTTACCAATGCGAGTGAAATCATCAAGCGTAATATCAACTTTAGACGCATTCGCCATCGCTAAAATGTGCAGCACCGCATTCGTTGAACCGCCCAACGCAATCACCACAGTAATCGCATTTTCAAACGCTTCTTTAGTCATGATGTCACTCGGTAAAATGCCTTTTTCGAGCAAATTCAAAACCGCTGCCCCGGCACGTTCACAATCGAGTTTTTTATCTTCAGAAACGGCGGCTTGCGCTGAACTGTTTGGCAAACTCATTCCCAAGGCTTCAATTGCCGAAGCCATTGTGTTGGCGGTATACATTCCACCGCACGAACCCGCACCAGGAATCGCTTTGGCTTCGATTTCTGCTAATTCGGCATCATCAATTTTGTTATTTGCACGTGCGCCGACTGCTTCAAAAACCGAAACTACGTCGAGTTTTTGATTTTTATGACAACCTGGCAAAATTGTTCCACCATAAACAAAAATTGCGGGTCGATTCAAACGTGCAATTGCCATCATGCAACCAGGCATATTTTTGTCGCAGCCTCCGATTGCCACCACGCCATCGAAACCTTGGCAACCAATCACCGTTTCAATCGAATCGGCAATCACTTCGCGCGAAACCAGCGAGTATTTCATACCTTCCGTTCCCATCGAAATACCGTCTGAAATGGTAATCGTGTTGAAAATTACAGCTTTACCGTTCGCGATATTTACGCCTTTTGCAACTTCATCGGCGAGTTTGTTAATGTGCATATTGCACGGTGTGACCATGCTCCACGTTGAAGCGATACCGATTTGTGGTTTTTTGAAATCTTCATTCGTAAAACCAACGGCGTGTAGCATCGCACGACTCGGCGCACGTTCCATTCCATCAACGACCAAAGAAGAAAATGTACGGGTATTTTTATTGTCTGTCATAAATTGTTTTAAAGGTTTAGAGGTTCAAAAGGTGAGTGCAAATTTATTCGCACACACGGTTTTTTTAATAAGTATCCCAACTACTTTTTCGTTTCCAACTCAACTTCGGCAAAATGAAACCCAGCAACACACCGACTAATGCTAAAACACCGCCGTACAAAAACCAATCTTGATTATCGGTATTTTGAAGAGCTTGATTTTCGAGTTTTACTTGTTGCAAATCACGTTCAACATTTACGAAACGTTCTTGCAATTCGTCACGTTCACTTTTGAGTTGAACCGCGCTGCCTGAAATTTTCTTAAGTTCATTAAGTTCACGGCTGAGTTTATCCCGTTCTGTCGCCAATGATTGTTCTAACGTTGTACCAGGCGTTATCGTTTCTTTTGCGGCTTTTAATTCGGCTTCTAACGCGGTGACTTGACTTTGCAATGCCGCTATATTTTTTGCTGCAATATCATTGCGATCATGTTCGGGAGCTTCTTTTTTGGTGTATTTCGCCTTGATGTAGCCTTCCGTGCCGTCAATAGTTCGTACTTTGACAAAGCCCGTGTGCGACGACATTTCACCCAATGTTGTCAAAGGTGTTCCTGTCGGTAGCGATTTTATTTTTGAAGTGTAACTCGGCGAACTCCACAACGTTAAATTGTAATCGTCCGCGACGTAAACAATGTCATTGCTTGCATTTGCGGCAACGCTAACTAGCATTAACGCTGACAAAAGTATTTTTTTCATAGTCACTCGCGTTTAATCACTGAGTAAAGAAATTTTTGCATTGCCACATAACAGCAATTCCAATAATGCTTTCTGGGCGTGCAAACGATTTTCAGCTTCGTCAAAAATAACACTTTGTGCGCCATCGATTACCTCGGCACTGACTTCTTCACCTCGATGTGCTGGCAAACAGTGCATAAATAACGCATCAGATTTCGCGACTGCCATGACTCGCGAATCCACTTGGTAATCTTTAAACGCGATTTCACGCAGTTTTTGTTCTTCTTCTTGCCCCATACTCGCCCAAACGTCAGTCACAACCAAATCAACGTTTTTCGCGGCATCAACAGTGTTATCGAAAAATTTAACCCGCTCACCCGCTAACGCCACGATTTCTGGGTTTGGCAAATAGCCTTGTGGCGCGGCGATGTGCAACGTGAAATCAAGCACCATTGCCGCGTGAATGTAGGAATGACACATGTTATTGCCATCGCCAATCCACGCCACAGTTCTGCCACGAATATCGCCACGATGCTCAAAATAAGTTTGCATATCGGCAAGTAACTGACACGGATGTTCCTTATCGGTTAATCCGTTAATGACAGGAACACGCGAGTTTGCGGCAAAATGTGTCACCGTTTCATGCTCATGCGTTCGTAACATGACGCAATCGACCATACGCGAAATCACTTTCGCACTATCGGCAATCGGCTCACCGCGTCCGAGTTGCGTATCACGAGGTGATAAAAATAGCGCGTGACCACCAAAATGCGCCATCCCAGTTTCAAACTAAACGCGCGTGCGCCTTGAAGATTTTTCAAAAATCATTCCTAAAACTTGCCCTTTCAATGGCTGATAATCATGGTCACGAACGTGTTTTAGCATGGTAGCGCGGGCGATTAACGACCGAAATTCATCGCCAGTTAAATCCAGCAAACTTATAAAATGTCTTGGTTTCATCGGGTGTACTCTTGAATCAGCGTTGACAACGTGTCAACGAGATGGGTTATTTGGGTTGCATCGATAATTAACGGCGGTAACAAGCGAATAACTTTGTCTTGTGTGACGTTGATGAGCAAACCAGCATTCAACGCTCTGCCGATGAGTTCGGTACAAGGCAAATCTAATTCAATACCAATCATTAAGCCTAAATGGCGAATGGTTAAAATGTGTGAATTGGTTTGTAATTTTTCTTGAAATGCGGCGCAAATCGCATCACCTTTTTCTGCCGCTTGAGCAATCAAATCGCTGTCGTTTAACGTATTTAAAACGGCGAGTGCCGCGCTACACGCTAACGGATTTCCACCAAACGTGGAACCATGATTGCCTGCGGTAAATAAATCGGTAGCTTTTCCATACGCTAAACACGCGCCAATCGGAACACCATTACCTAACGCTTTTGCTAATGTGCAAACGTCGGGAATAATGCCATTGTGTTGGAAAGCTAAAAATTTTCCTGTACGACCGATGCCCGTTTGGATTTCATCGAGCATCATCAAAATATCGTATTCATCACACAAGACGCGAATTTGATTAAGATAATCAGCCGCAGGAATATTCACACCGCCTTCGCCTTGAATCGGTTCAACTAAAATTGCGGCAATCGAGGAATTTTCAGAAAGTACCGTTTTAATTGCAGCAATATCGTTGTACGGAACACGCACAAAACCTTCGACGAGCGGTTCAAAACCTTGTTGAATTTTCGGATTTCCCGTCGCGCTTAATGTGGCTAACGTACGCCCGTGAAAACTTTTCTCCATCACGATAATCGTAGGGAGTTCGATGCCTTT
>JAQTOX010000012.1 GCA_028713055.1 Methylococcales bacterium
GATAAAGCTGCAACGCTAAACCAAAGAAAAATGAAAAATTGGCTTCCGTTTGATTATAAGGTGTCGCTTTGACCGCTTTAGGCTTTCCAAAATTACCTGAACCTGCCCAATAACGTGAGTCAAAAGCTGTTTTAACTAAATCGTTATAAGTCGTTTTTAAGCCTTTACCCGATTTCTCTCTAAGATTTGATAATACGCTATCTTGGGCGTGAATTTCTTGAGTTGCTAATGGTTTGCGTGAAAGTAATTTGCGTCCAAGATCGGGAAATGCGCGTTGCGTACAAGACATTTCAGAATCGTTCAAAGGTGGCGCAACCGCTTGTGACGCAAGCGACGCATTTTCTAAACTTATTTTTTGTTTAACTGTTTTGCCATCTTGCTGGGTAATCCAAATTCCCGCCTTAACATCACGATCGCCAAATGCTGAAACACCGTTGAAATTATTATTAGCACGCCCATCCCAAAAATTACGGAAGTTGAAACCAGCGTTAATAACGCTAGGAGCCTGACGAGCTTGTACTTTTCGAGTGTTTAATGCGCCTGCGTGAAAAATAGCATCTTTTGTTGATACACAGTTGTCTTCGTTACTACCGGTTTGATTTTCGCCATTCACACGCCGCGAAAATACACCAGCCGATGCGACAACATCATCGCTACTAAATAAAACAGCCGAATCTTTATTTGTTGCGTCTGCCAGTTGATGAAAAGGAAAATCGCTAGTTTTAAGTGTGTAATTTATGCCGCCCTTTTCATTTGAAGCTGTTTTTTCAAATGTTTTACCTGTTTTTTGCTGATGTAATAAACCTGGGGATAATTGATTTTGCGTGCGGCTATCTGCGCCGGCATGAAAATGACAAGACGCACACGCGACATCACCACCACTACCAACGGCGGTATCCCAAAACAATGCTTTACCGAGTTGAATTGCAGCGGTTTTATCCACCACAATTGGTGTATCACCATCAAGCAAACCAGGTGTTTGAGGCATTGCTACACCTTGTAAAGATCGTGGTGTATTGCCATGTGCGCTAACTTCACCCGAAAGAAATAATGTTAGAAAAAAAATTTCCAATGGCAAAGCTAAAACGCCTGAATCTTTAATTTTTGTTAAAAATTGGCGATTTCTGTTCATGAGTGATACCTACTGCGGTTATTTTGAGTTTTTATGCTGCATAAAAAAACATCCGCCGTAATAGTAAATTACGGACGGATGTAGGAAGAAAATTATTTAACAGTTACCTTAACATTGACGTTGTGTAACGCTTTGAGAGCTTCTGCATCATCGGTTATGTTAGCATCGGGATTAAAACCACCAACCACAAACATGTAAGTACCTGCATAAGGTGCTTTAAAAGTCAGTGTTAATTTACCCGCAACATTATCTTTTTTACCTTTCAACGCCGCATCTGTCACCGTATTTTTGTCTAAGTCATAACCATGCGTGACATATTTCATGATGATGTTACCCAATTTAGTTCCATCGCCTTCGTCCGTCGCACCGAATTTAGCAAAATTGGCGTTTTGTGGATAAAAGTGATCGACTACATAATTATCTGGTGCGGTATCATTATCACCACGATACCAAACCGTGCTACCTGGATGAATTCCTTTATCGGCGGCTGTCATCACAATTGTCACCGTCTGACCTTTTTCAGCCGTGAACGTACCCCAATCAGAGCTATGTGTCCAACCCATATCACCAAATGCTGGATCGCTCCAGCCTTTGGCTTTTACTGTAAAAACATCACTGGTAACAACTTTACTGAACGCAGCGATGCCTTCAGGAATTGTTGCGGCATGACTCATAGAAACTGCCATCAAACTGGTCGCAACTACAGATGCAAAATGACCTAGAACCTTATTACTAATTTTCATCATAAAATGTTTCCTTTAAAAAATAACGGGGGACTAATTGAAATAATGTTTAAAAATTTCTAACACAACAAAAAAACATCGTGTTGCCTGTAAGCTTTAGCGAAAGCTGTGCCACGAAAATTAGTTGTTATTTTTCAAATGATTAAATTTAAAACTACATGATACGAGAAAATGAGGCAGGGGATATGCCATAATAAAAACAAGGCATTAAGTGAAATGCCGCATTTAATATGCGGCATTTTTAAATGAAAATTAAGCGTGCATTTTGAAATTACCAACAGTTGCTGTCAGATTGCTGGTTTGTTGTTCAAGCGATCTAGCGGCAGCCGCAGCTTGTTCGACAAGGGTAGCATTTTGTTGCGTAACTTCATCCATGTGCGACAGTGCGCGATTCACTTGCTCAATACTGGCTGATTGCTCGCCTGAAGCCGATGTGATTTCTGAAATTGTGTTCGTTACGCCCTCAATGGAATTCAAAATTTCTTCCATTGTTTTCCCAGCTTTAGCGACTAAAAGACTGCCATCTTGTACTTTATCAACAGAATCACTAATTAGACTTTTAATTTCACCTGCGGCAGCAGCAGCACGTTGCGCTAAACTTCGTACTTCAGTGGCAACCACTGCAAAACCACGCCCTTGTTCACCCGCTCGCGCCGCTTCAACCGCCGCATTTAAAGCGAGAATATTGGTTTGAAACGCAATTCCATCAATCACAGAAATAATATCAACAATTTTACGTGACGATTCGTTGATACCTGCCATCGTCATGACCACTTGATCTACCGCTTTAACACCATTACGGGCAATGTTTGAAGAGACGCGTGCTAATTCATTCGCATGATTCGCACTTCCACTATTTTGCTGTACAGCGTAGGTAAACTCTTCCATATTCGCAGCTGTTTTTCTCAAACTACACGCTTGTTCTTCGGTACGATTTGATAAATCATTATTTCCCAATGATATTTCTTGAGCGGCGTTGCTGATTATTTCGCTGGAATCTTTAATTTCACCAACCAACATTTTGAGATTTTCCACCGTACGATTCATACCGAAAAGGACTTCACCAAATGTTCCCGGATAATCTTTATCTGTGCTTTGCGTTAAATCACCTTGTGCAAGAGCTTTAGAAATTCGCTCAATATCTTTAAAACTACCTTCCAAGGCATCCAATGATAAATTCACATTATTTTTCAAAACGGCAAAATCACCTTGTCCTTGCGCTGTAACACGGTGAGTAATGTCACCTTGTGCCACATTACTCATAACTTCGCCAATGCCATCAATCATGGTTTGCATGGTTTGCATCGCTTGCGTAGCGTTACTGATAGCCTTAGCGTACTCACCTTCCACGCTAATGTTTATTTTTTTATTAAAATTACCTGCATTCAACGCTGCCATCAATTCGTTAACACCGTTAGTCGTTTCCGATAGCACTCTCGTTAATGAATTTAAACGTTTCAACGCATGAGCAAAACTGCCATGTAATCCAGCGGGGTAACTTTTACGAGTAAAATCACCATAAGTCACATATGCCATTGAGTAGTACATATCGATTTGAGCCGTTTCAACCTGATCCATTAAATCATTTAACTCCCACGCTAAAATTTGCAATGGTGTTTGTTTACCTCTAATGTTTGTAATCCGAGGATGAACCTCACCGTTACGCCATTTTTGAGCAGTTTCAACAAGTTGTTTTAATAATTTATTATCGTAATCATGAAATCTATACCACGTTAGGCTTGAAGCAATAGCACTGATTGTTAAGTAAGCAAAAACAATCCAGTTATTACTATTCATTAAGCTGTCATTGTGTGTCCAACTATACGCTAAGACGCAGCCCCATGTGATGGCTACGGCACTTAACGTGAATTTTTCTTTTATTCTAAAGCGACTGGAGAATATTGATGAGAGCTTCATAAGTAACGCCTTTTTCCTCTAATAATTTACCTAAAATTGCACCGGAAGCTGCCATCGCATCCTTTGTTCCCGCTTTTTTTTCAGCATCTAACATTGTTTTGTATACGTCAGTAACAATTGGAATTGCCTTGGGATTTGGCATTCGACGCACTGAGCTATAACCAATTTTTTTATTATTTTTATCCAAAATTGGCGCAACGTGCGTAAACACCCAATAGAAACCGCCATCTTTCGACATATTTTTTACATAGGCAAAAATTTCTTTATCTTCAGCTAAATAATCCCACAATAATTTAAAAACTACTCGCGGCATATCGGGATGACGAACAATGTTGTGCTGAACGCCGAGTAATTCATGCTCTTCATAACCAGAAAACTCAATGAAGATTTCATTACCGTAAATAATACGTCCAGTTAAATCGGTTTTCGACACAATAAAATCGTTTTCTCGCATAAAACGTTCTTTGCTGGTCGGTATAATGTCTTTTTTTTTCATAAATTAAACCTGCTTTTATAATTTTTTGATGTTTATTGAGCGTTATAATGTTTCCGATTATGACATAATTTTTTTATTTGAATGAATATGGCACTTTCTAAAACTACTCGATTACAGTATTTAAATGCACTGGGTATTACCGTTTGGCAATCACGTTTCATGCCGGAATCACTCGCACCACCTATCGAATCTGCTCAAATTATAGCGACTAAAATTCCACTTATTGATTCATGGGAACATTTACGAGCCGATGTTACTTCATGTCAGCTATGCAGTTTATGTACCACTCGCACGCAAACTGTGTTCGGTGACGGTAATTTAAATGCCGAGTGGCTGTTTATCGGCGAAGCACCTGGAGAACACGAAGATAAACAGGGTAAACCTTTCGTCGGCGAGGCAGGAAAATTACTGACTGAAATGTTACGCGCCATGCGATTGACACGCGAGGAAATTTTTATCACGAACATTTTGAAATGCCGTCCGCCGTTAAATCGTGATCCACATAGTGATGAAATTCGCCAATGCCACACTTATTTACAGCAGCAAATCGCGTTGATTCAACCCAAAATTATTATTGCCGTCGGGCGTATTGCTGCACAAACCTTGTTGGGAACGCATGAAACAATTGGAAAGTTGCGTGGCAAAGTACATAGCATTGAAAATGTACCGCTAATCGCCATTTATCATCCTGCATATTTGTTACGTTCACTCATTGAAAAACGCAAAGCGTGGCAAGATTTACAATTTGCGTTACAAACGTTTAAAAGCCTTTGAGAATTTAAAATGCGTGGATTACTTGACCGATTAAAAGATTTTTTAATTTATGATGCCGATGTGGAGTTTTATGCCAAAGTTTTTCCTGATTCTGTGGGGCGCAAAGAATTGATGCGTTTACGAAAAATGAACCGTTCCGATTTAACGCAAGTCGTCGCTATTGAAAAATCTAGCTACAATTTTCCGTGGGGAGAAGATATTTTCCGAGATTGCTTAAATACTCGTTATGACTGCTGGGTGTGTGAACTTGGCGACGATGTTTTGGGTTATGGCATCATGTCGATGGCAGTCGGTGAAGCACACATTTTGAATTTATGTGTGTCACCGAAAGAACAAAAACAAGGTATCGGACGTAAAATCCTAGAACATTTAATTTCCATCGCAAAAACCGATGCGGAACAAATGTTTTTGGAAGTGCGTCCGTCGAATATCCACGCGATTGCGTTGTATGATTCGATTGGTTTTAACGAAATCGGCGTACGTAAAGGTTATTACGAAGCCGTACATGGACGTGAAGATGCGCTGATGTTTGCATTAGAATTACTTTGAAGTTTGTTTTTCGACGTTAAAATATGGCGGCATTTCGTGAACGTAAGCCAGATACATTGCATCCGCCATTGACCATAAAACGTCGAGTTTGAATTTCAAAATATCGACCATGCGATTTTGCTGTTCACGGGTTTTATACCAATCGAGCGTAATTTCTAAACCATGTTCAACATCACGCCGTGCTTCGGTTAAACGTTTTCTAAAATACGCATAACCTTCTGGTTCAACCCACGGATAATGTGTAGGCCAATTATCTAGCCGTTGTTGATGAATTTTCGGTGCGAATAATTCGGTTAAAGATGAACTCGCCGCTTCGTGCCATTCAGCACGACGCGCGAAATTCACATATGCATCAACAGCAAAACGCACTGCGGGCAAAACGTGTTTTAACGAAGTAATTTCTTCACGAGTCAACCCCACCGCGATACCTAATTGTATCCATGCTTCAATGCCGCCTACGTCACCAGGATGACCATCGTGATCTAAAATGCGTTGCGTCCACTTCGCTCGCGTTTCACGATCGGGGCAGTTTGCCAAAATGTTGGCATCTTTAATCGGAATACACACTTGATAATAAAACCGATTCGCTACCCAACCTTGCAATTGCGCTTTAGTTAACTTCCCTTCGTTCATCAAAACATGATACGGGTGATGAATGTGATAAAGGTTTTCCATACTGCGTAAACGTGTTTCGAATTCTTCGCGTGTCCAAGGGGTATGTTCTGTGGTCATGTTTGTTTTCTCCGTATTAAATTTAAAAAATAACGTCTTCGTAAATGTCGGCGACAGTCAAAACTGCCTGATAATTTTCGCATTCAATAGTAAGTATTTCGCCATCTTCTAATTCGGCATAAAACCACTCGCCTGCGTCATTGCGAACAAAATAATCGACTTTCTGTTGTAGTGAATCGACCAGCAAGTAATAACGCAAACTGGAAATTTTTTGATAAGTTTCCCATTTTTCACGACGATCAATTTTTGCCGTACTTTTCGATAACACTTCGGCAATGAAACAGGGTTTTTCTTTATAAAACCTATCATTGTCATCACTTGAACATCCCAATATAACATCAGGGTAGTAATACAAATCACCATATTCAGCGCGAAATTTCATATCACTTGCAAAAACTTTACACTTTCCACTTTTGCCACGAGATGCTGCGCGTAAATGAAAAAATAAATTCCCCGTGATTAAATTATGCTGTTCACTCGCGCCTGCCATTGCTTGAATTTCACCGTCATCATTCTCTAGCGCGTAAATTTCACCATTAACATATTCATGTTTAATATCGCTGGCTTCTTCGAGAGCTAAATACTCTTGTTCGGTTATACGTCGTTTTTTTTGTAACGCGCTCATTTTAAAATCTCCTACAACTCGATTTCTAACCCATCGTAAGCGACTTCAATCCCTGCCGTATCAAGTATTCTACGCTCTGGCGAATCGTTATCTAAAATGGGATTAGTGTTGTTGATGTGAATTAAAATTTTTCGCGCGTTATTTACGCCATTCAACACGTCAATCATGCCGCCCGTTCCAGATTGTGGCAAATGTCCAATTTCACGCGCTTTTTTGTGACTAATTCCTTGTGTGACCATTTCTTCATCCGTCCAAAACGTACCGTCCACCAGTAAACAATCGACACTTTGCAATGCGTTCATAACGTGCGGTTCGATTTCGCCCAAACCTGGCGAATAAAAGACTTTTTTACCGGTTGAAATTTGCTCAATAATCACGCCGATATTGTCACCATCGTGTGGATTATTACGATGTGGTGAATAGGGTGGAGCTTTGCTTTTCAAGGCTTGCGTATAAAAACGTAAATCAGCAATCGCTGGAATAGTAAAACTGCTGCCATCGACAGGAATATCATGATGATTCACAGTGCAATAATCTTTTAACATCGTAAACAATGGAAAACCTGTTGTTAAATCTTGTTTCACCATTTCGGTGCAATAAATATCAAGCGGTTTACCTTCACGCAACATCAATAATCCCGTGGTGTGGTCAATTTGACTGTCAATCAACATCACGGCTTTGATGCCAGTATCACGAATGCCGTTTTGCGGTTGAATCGCGGGGAACGCTTCTAATTGAGCGCGAATATCGGGTGACGCATTAAACAGCAGCCAATTTTTATCGTCCGTACTGATTGCGATAGATGATTGTGTCCGCGTTGTACCGTTCATTTCACCACGTCGAATACGATGACAATTGTGGCAATTACAATTCCATTGAGGAAAACCACCGCCTGCTGCTGAACCTAACACTCTAATTTTCATTACTTTAACCTTGTTTAAAATTAAAAAATAAAACTCGAAAAAAAAGGGGCAATCAGCCCCTTTTTTCTATTCTAAAACGTTAATTATTAACGGTTGTAAATGTACATTGTAACTTCAAAACCGAAACGTAAATCTGTGTAACGTGGTGTTTCCCATTTCATAATCATGACCTCCGAAAGTTTTTATAATGTAGTTTTTAGCTCTTAAAATCTAAGCTGGCGGCATTGTAAAAGGAATTATTTCTTTACGCAACATTCACCAAATTTAGTTAAAAAATAAGTATTTGAACTAATAGTTTGAAAATGAAAAAGACCCAAACCACAAAGCAATTAAAAACTTTGCAATTTGAGCCTTTGAGTTAGTTTTTAAAAAACTTACTTCGCTGCTGTTGAACGATAATACTCAATCGCCGCGCCAACACCGCTACCTGCTTTAATGTCGAAACCACAATCTAACATTGCCATTTCAGCACCAGCGATTGCGCCGAGCATTGAAACGTCGTTCATATCGCCCATGTGACCGATACGGAACACTTTGCCCATCACTTCAGATAAACCGCCACCAAGTGAAATGTTGTAACGATTAAACGCCACACCAATCACTTCACGCGCATCTTTATCCGCTGGAACAACCACTGCTGTGACAGTGTTTGAATGGAATCCGTCTTGAGCGCAAGTTGTTAAACCCCATGCTGCAATTGCACGACGTACACCTTCGCCTAAACGGAAATGACGAGCGTAAACATTTTCCAAACCTTCAGCAAACAATAAATCCAACGATTTACGTAACCCGTACAAAATCGGCAAATTGGGTGTGTAAGGCGTGTAGCCTGTCGCGTTGTTAGTAATTTGGTCTTTTAAATCTAAGAAACAACGCGGATAAGTTGATGTTTCAACTGCTTTTAACGCTTTCGCACTAAAACCTAAGAACGCGCCACCCGCTGGCAACATGAAACCTTTTTGTGAACCGCTGATAAGCGCGTCAACTCCCCATTCATCCATTTTGAATTCAATGCTGGCGATTGAACTTACGCCGTCAACAAACATGAAAGCTGGGTGATTTGCTGCGTCCATCGCTTTGCGAACGCCAGCGATGTCAGACGTTACACCGGTTGATGTTTCGTTATGCGTGGCTAAAACAGCTTTGATTTCGTGATTTGTATCTTCTTTTAAACGCGCTTCTAATTTATCCAATGGAACGCCTTTGCCCCATTGTTCTTCGTGAAGTTCAACGTCAAAACCTAAGCGTGTTGCCATATTCGCCCACAAATGCGCGAATTGTCCAAAACGATAAATCAAAACTTTATCACCAGGATTTAAAACGTTCGTTAACGCTACTTCCCAACCTGCTGTGCCTGTTGCTGGGAAAATAAACGCTTGCCCAGTCGTTGTGCCAAACACTTTTTTCAAATCTTCAAGCAAGGGTGCAAATAATTTTGGAAATACGGGTGAACGGTGATCTTCCATCGGAATGTGCATTGCGTTTAAAACTTCGTTAGGCACATTTGTTGGACCTGGGATATAAAGGTGATTACGACCTGCCATGATTTTCTCTCTTATTTGGTTGAGGGTTAAAAACCCGCAATCATGACATAGCCATAACCTATTCAGCAACCATTTAACGGGTTTAATTAACTTGTTTTGAAATGCGCCATTTCACCCACTAAATTTCGCGTTTGGTCATTTAATGATTCGGCAGCAGCGGCAGCTTGTTCAACTAATGCGGCATTTTGTTGTGTGACGTAATCCATTTGCGTTACGGCATGATGAATTTGATTGATTCCAGCGTTTTGTTGAATGGAAGCGGCGGCAATTTCAGACATAATTTCAGTTACACTTCGGATTGCACCAACAATATCTTCCATCGTTCTGCCAGCTTGCGCGACTTGTTTGCTACCACCAGAGATATTTTCAACTGAATCACCAATCAAACGTTTGATTTCACCCGCTGCACTCGCAGCGCGTTGCGCCAAATTTCGAACTTCTACTGCGACAACAGCAAAACCTTTACCTTGTTCGCCTGCTCTCGCTGCTTCAACGGCGGCGTTCAACGCTAAGATGTTCGTTTGGAACGCAATGTCATCAATTACGGTAATAATATCAACGATTTTATGTGACGATTCGTTAATCGTTGCCATCGTTTTAACAACTTCATTAACCACTTCAACGCCCTTTACAGCGATTGTCGATGCCCCGACGGCTAATTCATTCGCGTGTTTCGCGTTATCTGTGTTTTGTTGCACAGCGGTCGATAATTCTTCCATGCTCGCAGCGGTTTGTTGCAAACTTGAGGCTTGTTCTTCGGTTCGATGCGATAAATCATTATTTCCTGCTGAAATCTCTCCCGACGCACTGGCAATGACTTCGCTGGTATCTTTGATTTCACCAATTAAATTTTTTAAATTTTCAACAGTCGTATTCATTCCAGCTTTTGTCGCGGCAAATGCTCCAACGTAATCTTCCGTAATCGTTTGTGTTAAATCGCCGTTTGCCAAGGCTTGAGAAACACGCAACACATCGTTTAGACTTTTTTCAGTTGTACTAAACAACTGGTTAATCAATTCTGCTAAACGTTTGCCATAACCAACTTTATTGTGCATCGTCATTTTGACACTAAAATCACCACAATCTGCGCCTGAATAAACAATGCTATCAACCTCTTCAACCAATTTTCGCAATTCGTCCACCGTATAATTTACGCTATCTTTTGTTTGACCAAAAATGCCGTAATAATCAGCAGTAATTTTCTGACTTAAATCGCCATTCGCTAACGCCTTCGCAACACGCATTGTATCGTTCATTCCCATATCAACGATGTCACTTAATTGATTTAAAGCTTCGCTAATATCTCGACCAAATCCTTTTTTATCGGACACAACTATTTTTTTACTAAAATCACCACGCACGGCATTGTTGACCATTTCGTTAATTTCTTTAATTAACTGAGTGAGGCTATCTTGCATTACTTTTGAGGAACGCAACATTACGCCTAACTCATCTTGTGAGCTGGTATCAATGGTTGAACTCAAATCACCATTCGCAATGGCATTCATCATTTTTTGAGCAAATGTAATTGAAGAGATAATTTGACGAATAATTAACAGCCCTAACCCTATTGCTAACAACAAACTTAAGACTAAAGATGTAATTGAAACTATCAATATCGTTTGGTAACGACTTTTAGCGTCCTCATATTCTTGTTTAGCAACGTCCTTTTGTAATTGGACTAAGCCATCAATTGCATCAGAAAGTGGAATCCATAATGGGCGAAGTTTTCCTTCAACTAATGGCTGAATAGCGTCTGTTTTGCCTGCTTTTATCATTTCAACGATTGGGTCTAACGCTTCGTTGACATATTTTTTACGAGCTTCAATAAATTTATCAGCGAGTATTTTCTCTTCAGGTGTTAAAAAAGTTGCCATATATCCATCCCAAAGTTTGGCAATACTTTCTCTATTTTTTACTATTTTTTCGAGACTTATTGCAGATTCTTCTGGGGTATTTATGGCATTTGCAATTTTCAAACGGGTATCAACTTGCATTACTTTAATTTCAGCTAAATTGGCTAGCGGAATTGTTCTATCGATATAAACAGTTTGTAAGCCATCATTGGCTTTTTTCATTCCGTAAATCCCCATAACACTTAATGAAATGGCGAGAACAGACATCACGCCGATTAACAAAAATAAGCGTGCTTTGATGGTGAGGTTATTAAACATATTTTTCTCATAAAATTAAAATTGATTTGAACAGATAATCTCTCTCCAATTCTGACAATTGTAGAGCAGATATGTGTGGAAATTGCTTGTGAGCATTATTGACAACTAAATGCACAGGTTTGTTGATTTTTTTGCGTTCACCTTCGAGGTGTATCGGCACAATTACCAAGATTTCATAAAAAGATTGAACTTTTGAATTTGTATTCTTTTGATTCATTATTTTTTAGCCGTTAATCGAACGTTTAGAATTGACTTTGCAAACTTCAAAAGTAGAATGGCAAGGTTCCAATTTTCAAGTTCCGTTCCAATTTTGAGACCGGATTTTTTTATTTTCACCCCAAAGGAAAAAATTCAATGAGTCATACTTTATATACCGCAAATGTTCAGCGTGTACAACGTTGTGAATTAGCTGTGCCTGGCACAAGCCCAGAAATGTTTGAGAAAGCATTAAAAAGCGGTGTGGATTTTATTTTTTTAGATTTAGAAGATGCGGTTGCCCCAGACGATAAATTAACCGCCCGTAAAAATGTCATTCAAGCGATTAACGATTTAGATTGGAAAGGTCACGGCATTACGGTTTCTGTGCGGATTAACGGTTTAGATACGCAGTATATGGTACGTGATGTCGTTGATTTGGTCGAACAAGCGGGTAGTAAAATCGACACGATTTTAATTCCAAAAGTTGGCGTTTATTCAGATGTTTATATGGTTGAAGCAATGCTCAACCAATTAGAAACACAACAAGGTTTGAAAAACAAAATCGGTATTGAAGCGTTGATTGAAACCGCGTTAGGTATGGCGAATGTGGAAGATATTGCCAAACAAGGCGCGTTAGGCGGACGTTTAGAAGCGTTGCATTTTGGCGTAGCGGATTATGCAGCAAGTAATCGCGCTAGAACCGTGAACATTGGCGGTTTAAACCCTGATTATCCTGGCGACCAATGGCATTTTGCGTTGAGCAGAATGACAGTCGCGTGTCGTGCTTATGGTTTGCGTCCAATCGATGGTCCTTTTGGCGATATTAAAGACCCCGAAGGTTATATTTTAGGTGCAAAACGCGCAGCAGCGTTAGGATGTGAAGGAAAATGGGCAATTCATCCGTCACAAATTGCGTTGGCAAACGACGTTTTCACGCCACCTGAATCAGAAGTAACGAAAGCCAAACGTATTTTGGAAGCTCTAAAAGAAGCCGCTGCACAAGGTAAAGGCGCAGCAGCGTTAGATGGTCGTTTAATCGATGCCGCTTCTGAACGAATGGCAAATAACGTAGTTCGTGCAGCAGAAGCAATTGCTGCAAAAACACGCTAAGTCACAATTTGTATAGCTAGAAATGGTACGAAATTAAATAAATAAGTGCCAATTTTATAAAAAGCCATGCCTGTATAGTGAATGGTATCAAAGCGTTCTTCGGGCAATTTAAACCATTTGCTATGCAATCGAAACAGCGCGTCGTGATAAAACATGAATACCAGAAACCATACGGTTATCAGGCTCAAGTTAATGACAGTTGCCCACCCTAAAATGCTACTCAGTATTTCGATTGTCATGTCATGCTCCAAATTTGTTTAGAAGGCTTATAACGCGCTGTCAGTTATATAACAGTAATTATTTCAACACAATAGGAAAATTTATGGATATTCATGAATATCAAGCCAAAGAATTATTAAGTGGCTATGGTGTAAAAATCGCCGAAGGCGGTTTAGCCTACAGTCCAGAAGATGCGGTGCAACGTGCGAGAGAAATCGGCGGCAATGTGTGGGTTGTGAAAGCTCAAATTCATTCAGGCGCACGAGGTAAAGCCGGTGGCATTAAAATTTGCAAAACACACGACGAAGTTGAAGCAGGTGCGGAAGCGTTACTCGGTAAAAAATTAGTCACGCATCAAACTGGCGCGGCGGGTAAAGTGTGCAACCGTTTATATATCGAAGCGGGAACTGACATCGCCAAAGAATTATATTTTTGCTTTTTAGTTGACCGAATTTCTGAACGTATCGTTATGGTCGGCTCGAAAGAAGGCGGCATGGAAATCGAAGAACTCGCCGAAACAAATCCTGACGCGATTACTAAAATTTACATCGAACCTGCTGTGGGTTTGCAAGATTTTCAAGCACGCGAAATGGCATTTGCTTTGGATTTAGATGCGTCGTTAATCAGCCACGCTGTTAAAACCTTTAAAGGGTGTTACCGTGCGTTGCGTGATTTAGACGCAAATATGCTTGAAATCAATCCGTTGGTAATTACCAAAAGCGACGAATTGATTGCGCTTGATGCGAAAATGGGATTTGATGAAAACGCCTTATTCCGTCGTCAAAAAATCGCGGAATTACGTGATAAAACACAAGAAGACCCACGCGAAACCGCAGCGGCTGACCGAGGTTTAAGCTACGTCGGGTTAGATGGTGACATTGGTTGCATGATTAACGGTGCGGGGTTGGCAATGGCGACGATGGACATGATTAAACTCGCGGGCGGCGAACCTGCGAATTTCTTAGACGTGGGTGGTGGCGCGTCAGCTGAACGGACTGAAAAAGCGTTCCGTTTAGTTTTAGCCGATGCCAATGTCAAAGCGATGTTGGTCAACATTTTTGCAGGGATTAACCGTTGCGATTGGATTGCTGAAGGCGTAGTGCAAGCGGTACGAAAAATCGACATGAAAGTGCCGTTGATTGTACGTTTGTCAGGCACAAACGTGGAAGAAGGTCGTCGAATTATTGCTGAAAGTGGTTTGCCAATTATCACAGCTGAAACCTTAGCCGAAGCGGCTGAAAAAGCTGTCGCTGCCCGTAATCAAGTTGTCGCCAACCAAGGAGCATAAAACATGGCAATTTTTATTAACGAAACCACCCGTATTATTGTTCAAGGTTTTACAGGCAAAATCGGCACATTCCACGCCCAAGACATGATTAACTACGGTTCAAACGTGGTTGGCGGCGTAACACCCGGCAAAGGCGGTCAAAGACATTTAGACCGCCCCGTTTTCAATACCGTCAAAGAAGCGGTCGAATTAGCTGGTGCAGAAGCGAGTATTATTTTTGTACCCCCCGCATTTGCCGCAGATTCGATTATGGAAGCGGCAGACGCGGGAATTAAATACTGCGTCGCGATTACCGACGGCATTCCAACGCAAGATATGATGACAGTGAAAAGTTATTTGCGTCGTTTCCCTATCGAAAAACGCATGATTTTAACAGGGCCAAATTGCGCGGGAACGATTAGCCCAGAACGTTCGATGCTCGGTATTATGCCAGGTCATATTTATATGCGTGGCAACGTTGGCGTTGTTGGACGTTCTGGCACGTTGGGTTATGAAGCTGCTGACCAAATGAAACGTTTAGGGATTGGTATTTCAACGTCTGTTGGGATTGGTGGCGACCCGATTAACGGCAGTTCGCACCGTGATATTTTTGAACAATTCGAGCAAGACAACGAAACCAAGGTCATTTTGATGATCGGTGAAATCGGTGGTCCTCAAGAAGTTGATGCAGGAATTTTTGCGAAAGCGAATATGAAAAAACCTGTAGTCGCTTATATTGCAGGTTTGACTGCACCAGAAGGTCGTCGTATGGGTCACGCGGGGGCGATTATTTCGTCAGCGGGTGAAAGTGCGGCGGAAAAAGTCGCGATGTTGCGTGATTTAGGCGTAACGATTAGCCCAACGCCTGCGGCGATGGGTGAAACTGTGGCTAAAGTTTTGGCTGGGTTGTAGTTTTTGAAAAACTAGCTCAAAAAGGTTCAAAGCTTCAGGTTTTGAACCTTTTTTGTTGTTTTAAAATCTAACGATTGATGCAACTGATGGAGACTACTCCATGTTGTTTAAGCTGATTATTTGGTTATTCTCAATCTTAGCTGCTTTTTTAACGGGTTTGATTTTTCTCTACATTGGTTTCGAGATATTAATGTTCATGTATGAATTAGAACATCCAATTATCCCAGGCGAAGAAGATCTTGGTCTTGGACTTGTGTTATTTGGTTGTTTCATTATCATGCTAATCCCCTCTGTAATACTAAGTTTGTTTTTAGTTATATTTTAAAAAAAACTATTCTCAAGACTGCTCAAGAACTATTTATAACTGGACGGATTCAAATTATGATTTCAGTCATTATTTTAGAACCATTAGCCTGAGCGGCGATTTCACAAACTGGAGATTCGAAATCAACGACAAATGCCGCAAATCTTGGACACAAAAAAAGCCGCCGGTTCTCACGAAACGGCGGCTTTTTCATTTTACAAGATTTAGACTAAAGTAACGTCTTCAGCTTGTGGACCTTTTTGACCTTGTGTCACTGTGAATTGGACTTTTTGTCCTTCATCTAATGATTTGAAGCCTGATCCAGCGATGTTACGGAAGTGGACGAATACATCTGGACCACTTTCTTGTTGAATGAAACCGAAACCTTTTTCAGCGTTGAACCACTTAACTGTACCTGTTGCCATTGTTGTAGCCTTTTAAAAATTTGAAAATGTAAAACCCTTTCGGGTGGTGGAGCTGTGAAATTAAAGATTACTTCATGGTTTAAGCAGGACGAGCGGTACAACTAAAACTTCGTAGAGATAAGCATAACGGTAAATCTATTTCGAGCTGGTTGCGATTCTATAGACCCAACCTGTCAAAGTCAATGATTTCATTGAGCAATGGTGCTATTCCCAGCAAGCCGTTCCACTTTCAGATGCTTTAACGCCTGTGGAATCTAGCGTTAAATAACCACATTCATCGTCAGCTTGAGTACCATAGGGGACTGCTTTCAACGTATAATTACCCGCCGCGAGTGTTGGAATACTCAACGTATATGTTTGTGTACCACTACCATTTGTAGGAACTTTGTCAGAAAAAACGAGAATTTTACCAGCAGCATCTTTTGCTCCCGTATAATCATTGTTATTTTCAACCCGCCACTGTTCCATCGCTGTCGCCATCGAAACCAACGCTGCTTGCGCTTCAGAACGTTTCGCTTTTTGAATATGATGTTGATAACTCGGATAACCAACGCTGGTCAAAATACCAATAATCGCGACCGTAATCATCAACTCAATCAACGTAAAACCTATTTGTTTCGATTTCATTGCATGCACTCCAAAAGTTAGTCTTCTTTCAAATCGTCCGCCACTTCGTTCAACAATTCCGCCACGCGCATCCCAGTATCAAACGAATCATCGTAATAAAAACGCAATTCTGAAATATGCCGTAACCGCATTCGTTTCGCCAAAGCGTGACGAATCAATGGTGACAACTGGTTCATCGCTTTCGTACTGGCTTTTTTACCGGCGTCGTCAGTGTTCAACACCGTGATGTAAATTTTTGCCACCGCCAAATCTTTAGTCACAATCACTTCGTTAATCGTCACAAAACCAATACGAGGGTCGCTAATTTCACGTTGTAAAATTAACGACAACTCTTTTTGCATTTGTGAAGAGACTCGTGTGTGACGAGCAAATTCTCTCGCCATTACAATTCCCGTCTCACTTCGATACGTTCAAAGACTTCGATTTGATCACCAGCCCGAACGTCGTTGTAATTTTTCACGCCAATTCCGCATTCCATGCCCATTTTAACTTCGGCAATGTCGTCTTTGTAACGGCGTAACGATTCCAATTGACCTTCATAAATAACGACGTTTTCACGTAAAACGCGAATCGGCAAATTACGTTTAACCGTACCGTCAAGCACCATACAACCCGCAATCGCGCCAATTTTTGGTGATTTGAATACGTCACGCACTTCGGCAAGCCCAACAAATTGTTCTTTGATTTCAGGCGCAAGCATTCCGCTAATCGATTTTTTAACTTCGTCGATGGCTTCATAAATGATGCTGTAATAATGCAAATCAACACCGCGTTCTTCAATCATTCGACGCGAAGTCGCATCAGCACGCACGTTGAAGCCCATCAAAATTGCACCTGAAGCTAATGCCAAATTCACGTCGCCTTCGTTGATACCGCCCACGCCGCCGTAAACTACTTTCACTTCCACTTCGTCATTCGACAATTCAATTAACGAACTGCGTAACGCTTCTAAACTGCCTTGCACGTCAGTTTTTAAGACTAAATTCAACGTGGAAACTTCGCCAGCTGTCATTTTCGCAAAGACTTCGTCAAGTTTTGACGCTTGTTGTGCAGCATGACGGCTGAAACGTTTACGGTCTTCACGATGTTTCGCCAATTCTTTCGCAACGCGCTCGTTTTGTACCACTAAGAATTCGTCGCCAGCATTTGGCGTGCTGGATAATCCTAAAATTTCTACCGGCTCACAAGGTCCAGCGGTTTTAATCGTTTTACCGAGTTCATTGAACATCGCACGAACACGACCGTATTCATGTCCACACAATACCATTTGACCACTTTCTAGCGTGCCACGTTGAACCAGTACCGTTGCAACTACGCCGCGTCCTCGGTCTAAACGTGATTCGATAACAATCCCTGACGCGGCACCTTGAATTGGGGCTGTTAATTCTAAAATTTCAGTTTGAACAATCAACGATTCAATTAACTCATCTACACCTTGACCGGTTTTCGCAGAAATTTTCAGGAACTGCACATCGCCGCTCCATTCTTCCGCTAATACATTCAGTACCGATAATTCTTGCATCACTTTGTCTGGATTTACGCCCGGTTTATCCATTTTATTCATGGCAATAATAATCGGCACGTTGGCGGCGCGAGCGTGTTCCACAGCTTCTTTGGTTTGTGGCATCACACCGTCATCCGCTGCGACAACGATAATGACTACGTCTGTCACATCGGCACCACGCGCACGCATCGCGGTAAATGCCGCGTGACCTGGTGTGTCTAAGAATGTAACCGAACCATGATCAGTTTTCACTTGATACGCGCCAATATGTTGAGTAATCCCCCCGGCTTCGCCAGCAGCAACACGAGTTTTACGAATGTAATCGAGCAACGACGTTTTACCGTGATCGACGTGACCCATAATCGTGACAATCGGCGCACGCGGTAATTCAGGATACTGTTCATCTTCGGTGACTTCAGCAAGCATTTCTTTTTCGAAATCGTCGTCACTTTGTATGATGGCTTTATGTCCCATATCTTCAACCAAAATCGCCGCTGTATCTTGATCAATGCTTTGGTTAATGGTCGCCATAATACCGAGTTTCATCAAATGTTTAATCACCATCGCGGCTTTGACATTCATTTTATTCGCTAGTTCCGAGACGATAATCATCTCTGGAATCGTCACGTCATAAGTCATCTGTGCAACTGGCATTTCAAATTGATGTTTACCATCGTTTTGTTGTATCACCCGTGCTGACGGTTGTTTACCACCTTTTTTCTTATTCGTATTGTTACTGTTACTACCGCCGCCACTATTACGTTTTGCATCTTTGCCGGCATAAGACGAACCACCTCCCGCTGGTTTTGCGGGGCGGCGAGTACGATTTTCTTCTTGTGTTTTTGCTGGGGCAGGCGGCGGTGCCACACCGACTTGCGCTAGTTTTGCACCGGTTTGAGATGAACGTGCGCCAGCTTGTGCCGGTTTTGCACCGGTGTGAGGTGGACGTGCGCCAGCTTGTGCAGGTTTTGCACCGGTGTGAGGCGGACGTGCGCCAGTTTGCGCGGGTTTTGCACCGGTGTGCGATGTTCTTGCACCGGCGGGTTGTTGCGCTCTTGCCGCCGCTTGTAATTTTGCAGCTGCTTGTTGACGTACTTTGTCAGCGTTACGGTTAATGGAATCTTCTAAACGCTGATCTTTTGCCAGTTGCATTTGGCGAGCATCTTCTAATTCTTGGGCTTTTATTGTTTCAGGCGACAAATCAAAATCCACTTTATCCACAACAGGCGCAGTTGTTTTAGGTGCTACGACTGCTGCTACATTTTCAGGTGTAGCGACGACTGCCGGTTTTGCAGCATTCGATTCCACCTCTGGTGTAGAAATTACGGGGGCAACGTCTTTTGTTTCTGTATTCGGCTCAGTGCGTTTGATATAGGTTTTTTGTTTACGCACTTCAACGCTAATCGTTTTTGTCGCCGTTCCTGGAACGCTAGCTTGTTTTAATTCGCTCACTTTACGACGTTTCAAAACCACACGATTCGGTGCATTTTCATTTTCACCGGATGCTTTGCCGTGACGTTGACGTAAATGCGCGAGCAATTTTGATTGCTCTGCGTCATTAACTTCGGCATCCGGCGTTGATGCAACTAAACCCGCTTCTTTTAACTGCACCAATAAACGTTCTAATGGAATTTTGACAATTTCTGCCAACTGACGAACTGTTTTTACACTCATATTTTCTCTCCTCTATGCGTTTGCTGACTCAACAAACCACGGTTCACGAGCCTTCATGATTAGTTTTGCGGCGCGATCTTCATCCACACCGGTAAATTTCAATAAATCATCGACGGCTTGCTCGGCTAAATCATCCATCGTCACAATGCCTTGATTCGCCATTGCATGGGCTAATACGCTGTCCATACCTTCCATCGCAAGTAATGTTGCGTCTGGTTGCACTGCATTTTCGATACTTTCTTCAGCGGCAATGGCACTAATAAGCAACGCATTTTTTGCTCGACTGCGTAATTCTTCGACAATTTCTTCATCAAAACCGTCTATTTCTAATAATTCATTCGACGGTACATAAGCGATCTCTTCAATCGTATTAAACCCAACTTCAACCAAAATAACAGCAATTTCATCGTCAATGTCTAACAGATTAACAAACATTTGTTTGATTTTATTTGCTTCAGCTTCGTTCGATTCTTCCGCTTTCGACGCATCGATAACATTCAAGTCCCAACCCGTCAACTGGCTCGCTAAACGAACGTTTTGACCACCACGTCCAATCGCTTGTGACAAACTCATCGATGCGACCGCTAAATCCATACTGTGTTTGTCTTCGTCCACCACAATCGATTGAATTTCAGCGGGTGACATCGCGTTAATCACAAATTGTGGTTCGCTTGGATGCCAAATAATAATATCTACCCGTTCACCAGCGAGTTCATTTGTTACCGATTGTACGCGAGAACCGCGCATTCCCACGCACGCACCGACAGCATCTAACCGTGGATCGTTACTTTTCACTGCCAATTTTGCCCGTGAACCTGGATCGCGTGCTGCACCCATAATGGAAATGGTTCCTTCAGCAATTTCAGGTACTTCTAAACGAAATAAAGCGGTTAATAATTCAGGTGCCGTGCGACTCACAAAAAGTTGAGGACCACGACTTTCGAGGCGAACTTCCTTCAAATAACAACGCACCCGATCGCCTAAACGCATTGATTCTCGTGGAATCATATCTTCTTTCGAAATATAGGCTTCAACATGTCCGCCTAATTCTAAATAGACGCTGCCTTTTTCAATGCGTTTTACTGTACCGGTAATCAACTCGCCAACACGTGATTTATAGGCTTCGACTATTTTATTGCGTTCTGCGTCACGTACTTTTTGGATGATGACTTGTTTCGCAGTTTGTGCGGCAATCCGTCCAAAATCTACCGATTCAATTTCTTCTCGAATCACATCACCGACTTTAGCGTTAGGATTATCGAATTGTGCAACTTCGACTAGGATTTGACTCATCGGTAATTCAACATCACGCCCTAATTGGGAATTAGGTGCAACCACATCCCAACAACGATACGTCAAATAATCACCCGTTTTACGATCAATATCAACGCGAGCTTTAATTTGCGAACCATAACGTTTAATAGTTGCCGCTTCTAATGCTGCTTCAATTGCTTGAAATATGATTTCTTTGTCAATTTCTTTTTCATTAGAAAAAACATCAACCACTAATAAAATTTCTTTATTTGCCACTACTGCGTCCTCCTTTTTCGAGTAAATAATCGGGAACCAAACGCGCTTTGCTCATGGCTGCAAAGGGAATCGGTAACAACTGTTCGTTTTCTTCTAACGTAATTACATCATCCTCAACTTGAACAATTTTTCCGGTAATTTTACGTCGCCCATTCACAGGTGAAAATAAATGCACTGCGACGGTGCTACCAATAAATTGTATAAATTGACTGATTTTAAAAAATGGTCGATCTTCGCCAGGTGATGAAACCTCTAACGAATAATTGTCTGTAATGGGATCTTCAACGTCTAACACGCCGCTAATTTGATGACTAACTTTCGTGCAATCCTCAACCAAAATACCATTTTCATGACCGATATAAATGCGTAATAGTCCATGTTTTGGGTGTGGATTATATTCTACGCCGACACACTCATAACCTAAACCTTCAACAACAGGTTCGATTAACGTCAGCAAATGTTCGGGAGCCTGTTTCATAATGTCCTCGCTTGATTTTTAATCAAAAAAAAAGAGCCAGAGGCTCTTCCATTAACATTGTTAATTCATAGGCATGGAATAACGGAACCTATCCAAAGCCTAGAAAATAAAAAACCCCAAAAATGGGGCCTTTAAAAATCTGGTTGCGGGGGCAGGATTCGAACCTACGACCTTCGGGTTATGAGCCCGACGAGCTACCAAGCTGCTCCACCCCGCGATTGATTTGCACAGTATATTGTTTTAATTGATTTTATACAATCTATTTTTACAAAAACGTTTGTTTGTATCTTATTCAATATCCAAAAGAGGATGATTTTTTACAAAACGATGAACCCAAAAAAATCAGCATTGGCTAATCCAACCGTTATTGAGAGCAACGTCTAAAAACGCGGTAATATCACCGGTCAAACCAGTCGTTTCAAATTTCGTTTCCAATTCTTGCACGAGTTGCGCGAGTTGGCGCGTACCGTCGCACAATTTCAAAATTTCCGCTGAACTTTGGTTTAATTCAACCATGCCTTCGGGATACAAAATAACAGTTTTTTGTTGCGCTTCTTCCCATTGCAAACGATGCAATGGCGAAAAAGTCAGTAATTTTTCGGGGTTTAAAGTCATAAAGTTCCGTCGTAAGTTTAAAAAATTAACTGCCGTATAAATTGAGTCTTCTCAATTAAGTCAGCGTTTTGAACATTAAACTACAGTTAGCGTTTACGCAACAGATCCTGCGGTGTTACCTGAAAAAAACTTTCAGGTGGTGTTAAACAATCCAATACATATTTCTGCGTCCATACAACTAATTGCTGCAAAACAGGCAATAAATCCGCCCCTTTCTCTGTTAAAAAATACGCATAACGTGTTGGTTTATCTTGATATGGTTCTTTGGTAACAATGCCATTCTCTTCTAATTCGCGTAACCGACTAGCAAGAATGTTGGTTGGAATACCTTCCGGCGAACTTTGGAAATCGCCGTATTTACTTTTCCCCATACACAAATCACGGACAATCACTAAGCTCCATTTATCACCAATTAACTCTAATGCAATAGAGAGCGGACATTTTGAGCGATAGTCTTCAGTTTTTTTTTTCATCAAGTAGTCAATTTTGAGTTGTAAAAATAGTTACTTGTAAAAAACAAGTTTGTATGCAATTATAATGTCACTTGCAATAAGCAAGTGATTCTAATCCCCCACTATTTTAGGAGTTTTTCATGAAGCTGTATCATTTTCCAATTTCGCCCAATTCTCGTCGAGTTGTCGCTGTATTACATCATTTAAATTTAGAGTGTGAGTTACAGGCTCTTGATTTAATGCAAGGCGAACAAATGCAGCCTGAATTTTTAAATTTGAATCCGAATCACATGATTCCTACATTGGTTGACAGCGATTTTGCATTATGGGAATCCAACGCCATTATGCAATATCTGTGTTCTAAAGCACCAAATAATACGTTATTTCCAGCTAATCCAACTATTCAGGCAGATATTGCACGCTGGCAATTTTGGCAAACGGGGCATTTTGGCAGTGCCTGTAGTATTTTCATCTTTGAACATTTGATTAAGAAGTTTCGTAATCTAGGTGAAGCCGACACAACTGAATTAGAAAAAGGAGCTGAAAGATTCCGTCGCTTCGCCGATGTCTTGGAAGGTCATTTAAAAGGACGTGAATGGCTCGTTGGTGATACGGTAACACTTGCGGATTTTTCAGTAGGTTCATTTTTAGATTTAGCGACAATGGCGCAATATCCAATGGACGGTTATGTTGAAATTCCCCGCTGGTACAGTGCAATTGAAAAATTACCGGCATGGCAAAGTTCCGCTCCAAAAAACTTCATGTAATTTTCGTTTTCACACGCCAGCATAATGAAACGTTGGCGTGTGAAGATTTTTATTTGTTTTGCAAATGTTCGAGCAAACCTTTGTAGTATTCAAGCATTTGCATCAAAAACGCAATCGCGACATCAATTTCGTTTTTAATATCGTGTACAAAATTGTGGTGCATAAACGTTTCCATCGTGTAAAACGACAATCCCATGTAAATCGTATTTAAACCCATTGCAATCATAATGAATGCCGCTAACTTGAGCATCAAACCACGGAAATTTGCGTGCATTTTGCCAAAAGCCACGCTAATAAACAGCATCGTCGGCAACGTTCCCGCGCCGAATGTTAGCATCAGCAAACCACCGTCTAAAATGGTCGGGGCAGAAGTCGCTTTCACTGCCATTGCAAACGTCAATGGACAAGGCATTAAACCATTCATCAATCCGGCGAGCGATGCGCCAATAATTCCCCCTTTCGTGCGTGAGGCGGCGTAACCTTTACGAATAAATACCATTGGAATCAGACGAATCGAGCCTTGAAATGGAATCCATCCCAAAATACCAAACGCCAAAATAATTACTACTGCACCAATGAACATTTGCAAAATACTTTGTACTTTGCCGAAAATTCCACTTGAAACCAAAACAACACCTAATGCCGCCGCTGCAAAACCTACCATGGTATAAACACTGATTCGGGCGAATTGGTAAAACAAATAAGGTAAATAACTGCGTGTTGCAGTCGAATTCATAAAATAACCCGATACCAACGCACCACACATTCCTAAACAATGCCCACTACCAAGCATTCCCGCCATAAACGCCAAGCCATAATCGAAACCACCTGATGCTGCCATGACGTGCATACTGTGATCCATTGTTGAATGATCCATAAAATTTCCCTTAAATTTAGTTTTTAAAAAGAATAGCAGAGCAGTTGTGAATTATCCACGCAAACTACTCAGCCCATTAAAAATCAGCTATGCTAACCACACGAAACGCATCAAAACCTTGTTGCAATTTTTTACTCCAAACAACCCCAATCCTAAATTCATGGCAAAAAGAATCCGCAGTCGCAAAAAAACTTTTTCAGAAATCCCAACACTCGCCACAATTGAATCACTTGCCCATGATGGACGTGGCGTAACGCACGTTGATGGCAAAGTCGTTTTTATTGACGAAGCCTTGCCAACCGAACAAGTCGAATTCATTTACACCGACAGCCACAAAGATTATGCAGAAGGCAAAGTAGTAAATCTACTCACTCGCGCCGACGTTCGTGTCGATGCACCCTGCCCTCATTATGGCGTATGCGGCGGTTGCAGTTTTCAACACGTCGAAGTCAACGCGCAAATCCAAATCAAACAAGATTTATTACTCGAACAATTCAAACGCATTGGCAAAGTCGAAACACCTGAATTATGGTCGCCACTTGTCGGTGAACATTGGGGCTATCGCCGCAAAGCCCGAATGGGCGTGAAATATGTCGCCAAAAAAAATCGGGTTCTCGTGGGTTTTCGTGAACGCCGCAATCCATTTTTAGCTGAAATCGACAGTTGCGCTGTAATGCACCCGATTGTTGGCACACGTCTTATTGAATTGGGTGAAATGATTGAAAGTTTGACGATTAAAGACAAAATCCCACAAATCGAAGTGGCGATTGGTGACGAAAAATGTGTGTTAGCCATTCGTGTCCTCGAACCACCGACGTTAGAAGATAAAGAAAAAATGCGAGCTTTTGCACACAAATACGACATCAGTATCTGTTTGCAATCAAAAGGCCCGGATACGATTGCGCCGCTCGATGGTGAACTCGAAATGATGCTAACTTACGCGCTACCTGACCACGGTATTGAGTTTAAATTTCGTCCGGCGATGTTTACCCAAGTGAATTACGGCATCAATCGTCAAATGATTAACCGCGTGTTAGACATTATGGCGTTGACCAAAGACGATAACGTATTGGATTTATTCTGTGGTTTGGGAAATTTCACGTTGCCGTTAGCGAAATATGCAGGCAGCGTTGTCGGTGTCGAAGGCGATCAACCGCTGGTTAATCATGCGAAAGAAAATGCGCGTCACAACAACATCGAAAACGTCGAATTTTATGCTGCCGATTTAACGCATGATATTAGCGGAATGCCATGGGCAAATCGTCGATATAACAAAATCATGCTCGATCCATCTCGGGCTGGCGCGTCTGAAATTCTGCATCATTTAAAACGTTGGCAACCTGAACAAATCGTTTATGTGTCGTGTAATCCATCAACGTTGGCGCGAGATGCTGGAATTTTGGTCAATGAACTCGGTTACAAATTAGTTAAAGCGGGCGTGATGGATATGTTCCCACACACTGGTCACGTTGAGTCGATGGCATTGTTTGTTAAAAATGCGCTGGCAAATTGAATACTACAGCGAAGCCGTTGAAGAAGACATTTTGAATCTTCCAGAAGGTTTGCTCGCACGTTATTTGAGACTTTCTGATTTGATGCTGGAATTTGGTGCAAATCTTGGAATGCCACACACAAAAGCACTTCATGACGGTTTATTTGAATTACGTATCTACGTATCAAAGCGAAAGAAGGCATTGCTCGAACTTTTCATTGCACCAAAGTCGATAAAAAAATTATTGTGTTACACGTATTCGTGAAGAAAACACAAAAAATTCCGACAAAAGAACTCAAAATTGCCCTTGAACGTTTAAAAGAGGTTTCCAAAAATGACTCATCAAGAACTAAAAACTAAAGCTTTAGCACGCCAAAATGTCAAATCCGAATATGATGCTTTAGAGCATGAATTTTCTTTACTGAAACAAATTCTAACAATAGAAAATCCATCTGATTCGCACAATGAAAAATTACGTTACGTTCCAGAAAAATCGTCATTTCATTTTGGAGCATCTAAAAATGTTTAAGCACGCCATGAAAATAAAACTGTTTTTCACCGCATTCCTGCTGACATTTTCAGCGTTAACCTTCGCTTTCGACACACCGACAGAAGATTTCATCGACAATAACGACGGCACCGTGACGCACAAAAAAACAGGTTTAACGTGGCAACGTTGCTCAGTTGGACAAACGTGGACGGGTTCAAGTTGTAGCGGCACAGCTTCAACTTATTATGATTTTGAATCAGCCAATGCAACTACCAGCAATAGTTTTGCAGGTTACAACGATTGGCGCGTACCGTGTATTAACGATCTCGATTCAATTATAGAATACAGTGCTTATAACCCTGCCATTAACAATACTATTTTCCCTAACACACCAAGCAACTCTTTTTGGACGGCATCAGCTTCAGCTTCCAATGTCCCAAGCGCGAAATACCTTGTGGACTTCATTTCTGGGTCTAATAGCATTAACACAAACCAGGGCTACGCCTCTCCTCCTCCCCGACCAGTTCGTCTTGTACGTGGGGGGCAGTCCTCCTGCACTTCATTGGGTTATACACCAACGGTTGATTTCACAGATAATAAAAATGGTACAGTTACGCATCACAAAACAGGTTTGATGTGGCAACGCTGCCCAGTAGGGCAGCTTTGGAACGGTGTGATGTGTAAAGGGGGGCTATCAAGAATGGATTACAACTCGGCCTCTTCACAAACCAGTACTTTAGCTGGTTATAGCGATTGGCGATTGCCCACAATTAACGAACTTAAATCGATTATTGAATACAGCAACAACGACTATGCAACGAACTCAAGAACCAACAGTGTAATTTTTCCAGATGCCCCTGCCGATCCTTTTTGGTCATCTTCGGTCTCTGTTTATGATCCAAGTAATATCGCATGGATTGTAATGTTTCAATTTGGTACGCCTTACCCCGTTAACAAAAATTCCAACATTTATGATGTCCGACTTGTACGAACAGCCCTTGCCTCTGACCCGACACCTACAGACCTCTCAACAACAATTTCAGCCTCAACCAGCAGCGTTAAATTAAACGAAAACCTCACTTACACCGCGACCGTAACCAACAACGGCACCGGAACGGCAACAAATCCGACCTTGATTTTTTATTTCCCGCCGCGTTGGACAAATTATGTTTCTGTACCGTCGGATTGTGTGTCTAATGGCAGAAGTTATCGTTGCAATGCAGGTGATTTAGCGGCGGGTGCGAGTTTGACGCGCTCGATAACAGTGAATTTTGCACAGCGTGGCGCGACGAGCATTATGGGTTTGGGTATTACGGACAGCGTGGATACGAATGCAGCGAATAATTCGGGTCGGATTATCACGACAATTACGCAGTAAATGGAATCAAAATAATGCGAAGTTCAGACATTACGATTATCGGTGGTGGCGTGATGGGATTGATGACGGCACGCGAATTTTTGAACGCTGGCGCGTCCGTCACCATTTTAGAAAAAAATCTTTGCGGACAAGAAGCCTCGTGGGCTGGCGGCGGCATTTTATCGCCACTTTATCCGTGGCGACAAGCACAATCAATCACGGATTTGGTGTTGCCGAGTTTGGAACGTTATCCAAAAATTGCCGCAGATTTACACGAAAAAACGGGCATTGATCCCGAATGGACGCGGAGTGGTTTACTGGTTACACAAAATCCCGACGACATATTGGCGCGTGAATGGTGTAGAAATTCGAAACTCAACGTCGAAAACCCTGACGCCGCAACGTTTCAAAATTTAAACGTACGCACTGAAAATCCGATTTTTTTGCCAGCAATTGCACAAATTCGTAATCCACGTTTGTTACAAGCCTTGAAACAAGATGTGTTAAACAAAGGTTTGTACTTAATTGAAAATTGCGAAATCACAAGTTTTACGCTTGAACACAATCGCATTTATCACCTGCATTCAAACCGTGGCAAATTTCCCGTGAACGAAATCGTGCTAACAACAGGAGCATGGACACGGTCAATTTTTCAGACACTTTTGATTGGACTGCTCGATATGCCAGAAATTTATCCAGCAAAAGGACAAATGTTGTTATTCGGCGCGCCACCAGACACGTTACGACACATTATTTTGGATGGTGATCGCTATTTAATTCCACGTCGTGACGGAAAAATTATTGTGGGCAGTACGGTTGAACACGATGTTTTTCATAAAACGATTACCGTTGATGCACATAACCTACTTTTTGAATTTGCAACGGCATTATTGCCTGCATTGAAAACTGCACCTCTGCTTAAACATTGGGCGGGATTGAGACCTGCGACGGATGATGGTGTGCCGTATATTGGGCGGCATCCTGAAATTCACAATTTAAATTTAAATGCGGGACATTTTCGCAACGGCTTAACGATGTCACCCGCGTCAGCGCAATTATTAGCAGATTTAATTTTGAATCGCCCAACAACCGTGAATCCTAAACCTTACCAATTTCATCCTTGTACATGACAAAAAATTAACTTTTTTCAATAAATTTCAATGTCCGTTCTGGCAAAATCTCTTTTGTTTCACCTTCTAAATATAGCCGTGCATCTTCGTGAACCGTGGACATAAAACGGATTAACTGAATTTCGCGGCGCATTTTTTCTTCAAATTCTGTGGTTTCCCACATCTCATTGAGTAAATATTTCGCGTGGTGATGAATGGTGAAGGCAATCGCTTCGGGCAAATGCGTATAACTGCTTTGAATGGAATGTTTAAGCTGGTCTAACGAGGCGAGATATTGTTTATAATCTTTAACATCTTGTTTGCATTTGGTTTTAAACATCAACAATTCTGCGGTGTGCTGCGTTTGTAAGATTGTTAATTCATGTTTTAACTGCTGACTGCGTTTTTTGAGTTCGGCGATTAAGGCTTTTTCGGCTAAAACTTGTGCCTGTTTTAACGCGGCTTGTTGTTCTTGATTATCGCGTTTCCACGTCAAATTTTCGGTTTTGAGCGAGTGAATCGTGGTGACGATATTTAAAAGCCAATCTTTCAACATAATTATTTGTCGGTGAGCGTTGCGATTTTGTGATGCAATTCTAACAGAGCCTGTTCGTTTTGTTGTACACGATAACGGCGATTTTCGGCTTGTAATTGCGAAAAATAATCTTTAGATATTTGGTGTTTTATGCGTTGTAACTCTCGTTCAATGGCATCCGAAAGCGCGTTGATTTGCTGCTGATTATTTTTTTCGAGAATGGCTTTACGTTGTCTTTCTTTAAAATAATTAAGTTGCAGCCGTTGGAAATGAAATAACCGTTTTTGATTTGAATGTTTATTTTTTATAAACAGGAAATGTCTGTTTTCGCTTTGTTCAGCTGAAAGATAATGCAGTGTTGCACGCCAAATACGTTGAAAAATGTTGAACAATCCGGCGAAAATTAACACCCCAAATGCGGCGAGTAGTAAAAAAGCCGCTAATTGTGTCGCAAATACCGCGAAGATTACAAACGCAAAAAAGAGTAATACTTTTGCCAGAATAAATAATGGCAAACACAGCACCATCATCCATAACGCTAATCGAATAAACATCGAGTATGTTTAGTAATGTGGCGGCAATTCGTGATTTGGCAACGATTCTTCGGGCGATTTAGAAGCCAAACTATCAACCCGTTCGTGTATGGTTTTGTAAGCACGTTCAAGACGATCAATTTTTTGTTGTTGCGTAGCGATAATATCGTTCAGCGTTTGGAGTAAATCGTCTTGATACGCGACTTTGATTTCTAATTCGATGAGGCGATTTTCTGTCATAGGAATTTTCGGAAAAGGTTAAACAAAAAAGCACGTCGTTAAACGTGCTTTTGTTTTTGAAAAAACTACGCCACAGCTTTCAAATCATGCACCGTTACACTACCGCGTCCATCTTCGGTAATTTCGTCGTCGCTGATTTTGAAGTTATCCACTTTCATCGTGAGATATTTATCAAAATAGGCTTTCAAATCCTTTTCGATCGATTTATCAAAAGCTGGTTTCACAACGTGTGTCGTTCCCCATTTTGTGTGAATTACTTTGCCATCGACAACCACGAGTTCGCCATCTTTGAAAACGTAATCTGGTTTTTCAAACATTTTTTGACGGTCAACATCATCGGTATAAACCGTAATATCCGCCCAATTTCCTGCGCTCAAACCACCACGATTTTGCAAACCAATCAATTTTGCTGCACCTGCTCGCGTCATAATCGCAATTTCTTGTAACGTGTATTCACGTTCAATCGATGCTAACGTCGTCATTTTTTGTGCTTCAGGGTGAATCGTAGAAAGCACGTCATTTCTAAACGTTCTATCCATCAGCAAACGAATCAAATGTGGATAACTGGTAAATGGCGCACCGTTTGGATGGTCGGTGGTTAAGAAAATTCGCCACGGATCATCAACGAGTAAAAACGTTTCCAAACCAATCGCCCACTGCAACGCATTGACGAAATTTTGGTCTTTGTATTTGAACGGCACAACGCCACAACCTGCATCGCATTCAATATCCATCGTCACCCATTTTTGTGGGCTAGCAAATTTATGATTCGCATGTTGACGCATATTGTCACCCGATGCCGTGACGGTTTGCCCGAACAAAATTTGCCCTACATCGATGGTGATATTTTTGTTTTTATTGATAGCCTCCGCAATTTGCGCCGCGCCAGACGAAAATTTAAAATCGCCTTCCGTGCCGTAACTGTGGAATTGGATATGCGTTAAGTGCATCGGCAAACCACCAATGCCTTGAATCGTATCGAGCGTGGTTTGCATATTTCCAGGTACGCCCAAATTACAGCCGTGAACGTGCAACGGGTGTGAAACGCCAATTTCTTTCACTGCCGTTGCCAACACACGCAAAATGTTGCGTGGCGTTACGCCGTAATGGCTGTTTTGTTCATCTAAATCGAGTTTGCGTTGATTGAATTTAAACGCATTGATACCACCAGGATTCACGACTTTTACGCCAATGGCTTTCGCCGCGTTCATCGTCCACGCAACGTAATCGTTGATGGCTTTTTGGTCTTTTTTCGCCGTTAGTAATCGCAACGAAAAGTCGTCGCTGCCCAACATGACGTAACCGCCTTTATCCAAAATCGGAATATCGCCCATTTCCATGTGGGCTTGGCGAGCGTTAATTGGCAACAAAGCCGGTTCAAAACCAGTAGTGTAGCCCATTTCAGCGTAGCGATAACCTGTGATAAATGTGCTTGGCGCAGCGTGTCCGCAACCCGAACGGCAAATGTGTGTGCTGGCAACGGGGTCGTTGCGGTGGTCTTCGGGTAAAAGTGTGCGAGCAATGTTGCCTTTGCCACCACCGATGTGGGTGTGCATATCGATTGCGCCCGACATGACGATTTTGCCTTTCAAATCGTATTCTTTATCAACTTGAAAATCGCCAATCGGTTTGTCGATGATTTTGCCGTTTTGAATGTAAATATCATGTTGTTTGCCATCGACACCGCTGGCTGGGTCGTACACTTTGCCGCCCGTTAATCTGATTAACATATTGATTCCTCGCGTAAAACTTTTTCAATTGCGTTTAAAACGTCTGCTGTTGACGGCAAGCCCGAATCACGCAATTTTTTCAATCGAATTGCGACCACGTTATCTAGCCGAAACGCATGACCAGCATGGTCAATCGCTGGCGTTCCAACTGGAATAAATACGTCGGGTTCTTTTTCAAACGTCATGCCTGAACGCGCCACCACAATCGTTGGCAAACTGGTTTTTGGTGGATTCGCTTTGGCGTTAAAGGCATTCACCCAAACGAGCGCATCCGCTTCGCCGTTATCTAACAAAGCATTGGTTTCAAACAAAAATGGGTCGTACTCTGGATAACCTTTGGCAAAACTCACTCGTGCCGCATAACCTGTTGTCCAACCACATACTTGGTTTGCAGTTTGGTCGCCTTCTTTACCGCCTAATGGAAAACCAGAACAACGTGTGGTTTGGTTTAAGTCTTTGACCATTTCGGAAATCGTTTGCACGGTCAATTCAGCGTGCGAATAATTCAACGCGCCTGCTGCCCAAGTAACCACGCCGTATTTTGCATTTTTAAGTTTTTCTGCAATGGCTTGTAAATCGGCAATCGAAATTCCTGCAACGCTTTCAGCTTGAATCGGTTGACCTTTGACCAAAGCGCGTAAAACGGTCACAACTTCAGGTAAATTTTCAGTGGCACATTCAAAAACTTGTGCGATTTTTCCTGATGGTGATGTTGACGCATTGCCAGATGGTTTTGTGCCTAAATAAATAATCTCACGGTCGCTGGTGTTTTCTAAAAACATCGCGTCGTTCCACAGATATTTTTCAAAAAAGCGTGGCGCGAAACCTTCTAAATCTGCACCGACAATCAGTAACACATCACAACGATTTTTGACTTCGGCGAGCGTGGTATTCATCCAACCTACGTCTTGCAACGCTAAAATGTTTTTGCGAGCGTTGTTGAAATTCATGTTGTCAACAACTGCGCCAGTTCTATCCGCTAAGGCTAATAAACCACGCATTCCATTTACGTCAGTTGCACAACCGCCGATGACAGGATAATTCGTGTTTTTCAGCAAACTTGCGGCATGGATAACGGCTTCTTTTAGTTCTACTTCTTTGCCATTTACTCGTGCTTTCGTGTCGGTAATCGGTTGTTCAAACGCAGGCGTGTTGACCGCACAACCATTTTCAATAACGCTGATTTTTAAACCATCGACTTTAATTGTTAAATCGTCCGTGCCGATACCACAAAACGGACTGGGAACTTCAAAAAATTCACTCATTAAAATGTCCTCTAATCTTTTTTTAATGTATTTAAAACGGCGGTATTCGGGTGTTTCTTCAAAAACGTGCCGTGAATCCGCCTTCGCATCCCACATCACAACTTCTTCAATCTTTTTGCCAAGGCAAAATCTTTTTTAGTAACTGATGTTACGCAGAACTAAAACAAATTACTTGGGGCTATCGCTACTCCATCTTCAAATTTGTACGTTTTTCATTAGTTATCTGACGTAGAGGCAGCATAGCGTTTACGATTCCCAATCCTAGCCCACTTGAACTAAGTAATAAAGCGGTGATGATACTGATATGCAAAGTGAAGGCAGAAATAATTGTTACTGCGCCAGGAACAACATTGAAAATCCAGCCATTTTGTAAGTTTTTGTCTAGTTCGTGTGCGAGGACGAGTAATTCATCCAATTTTTTTAGCGAACCATCCATTAAGATAATTTGTGCCGTATCTGTCGCAACTGACGTTGCACCACTCAATGAAATAGAAATATTCGCTTTTTTCATCGCAATCGTATCGTTGACACCATCGCCAATAAAACAAACCTTATGCCCTTCCATTTGTAATTTTTCTACGATTTCTGCTTTATTTTGCGGCAAAACATCATAAAAATAATCATCCATTCCTAATTTGTGAGCTAATTTTTGCGTAGGTTCGCGATGATCCCCAGAAACAATAGCAAGATGTCTGACACCGCGCTTGCGTAAATTCGCCAGTAATTCAAAAACTTCTGGACGCACAGAGGCACGCATTTCTAATACACCTGCAAATTGCTTATCAATAGCGAGCATAACTAACGAATGTCCAGAATGATAAGCGTCTTCCATTTGTTCATCTAAATTTTCAGGTACGCTAATCCCTTCTTTTTCCATAAAACGTCGGCTACCCACTCGAATAAGTTTGTTTTCTATGTGAACAGCTATTCCATAACCAAGACTGTAATCGGAGTCATTAACTTCAGGTAAAATCACGCCTGCTTTCACCGCACGATTTAAAATAGCGCGAGCAATTGGGTGTTGTAATTTAGCTTCAGCGGCAGCGGCAAACGCTAAAATATCATTTTCGCTGTAGCCTGTTAAATAAACCCAAATACGTCCAACTTCAGGCACTTCAGAGGTTAACGTTCCTGTTTTATCAAATAAAAACGTATCTATATCAGACAAATCTTCTAGTACCCGCCCATCTTTAACTAAAATGCCCTTGTGGGCTGCAAGATTAAGATAATTCAGAGTGCTTAATGGTGCAATAATTCGGATATTTTGGGCAATATGTCCATTTAAAATAACGACAGTCCCTACCGCGCCAAGCCAGGGCATTGCAGCAAAAGCCAGACCTAATACGGGTAAGTTCCAGTTGTCCGCCCATTGCTCCCCTTTAAGCTGCGAATGCGTTTTAAAATCAACCGAGTGATTTAGAATGTCCGTAATTTTAGCGACCGTCGTATCGCTTCCAGAATTTTCTGCTTGAACATGAATGCGTCCTGACATTACCTGTGTTGATGCAAAAACGGTATCACCCAGCATTTTTTCTGCGGGTTGCGACTCTCCTGTTAACGTATGTTGATCAACAGTAGCCATTCCCAGAATGACGATGCCATCAATTGGGATAACATCTCCCGTATTTATAACAACAATATCCCCCCGAACAACTTCATCTAAGGGTACTTCGATTTCTATACCGTCTTTTAATAACCACACATGATTAGGTTGTTCTGCAAAAATGTTGATGACACTTTGCTTAGAATTTTGTTTAGCATTACTGATAACAAATTTCGCACCGTGAACCAATCCCACACCAATTGAAGCAGTCACAATACTTCCCAGTCCCAATGTCATCATATCTGCAATGCCATAGAGTACATAACCATCGACTTTTTTTTCTTTAACTAAAGAATTTTCAACAAGACGAAGATAAGGAATGGACGTGTAGGTGAAACCTAATAACGTTGGTAGCAAAAATATCGGATTCACATGTGTCAAAACCGCTGAACCGATAGATAACCCGCTCATTTTTATGTAATGTAAATCTTTTTCACGCTCGCGCTCGTCATCTTCCATAACATCTTGGACAAGCATTACAGACCGATTTTCTTCAGTTTTCTTTCCGATTTTTTCATACAGTCTAGTTGCTGCATAGCTAGCAAAAACAACTTCAAGCCCAAATAAAAACATACATTTTGTTCCAAAATTTAAAAGCGCAGCATTCTGTTATATTCAGATTTGCCTGATAGGTCGTGTTTTTAACACAAGGGATAACTTTCGTTAATAATTTCTGAGGTGTCAAAATTATTGTGTATATATAACAGAACCATTTCTCTAATAGTATGTCCTCGCGGCAAATCTTTAACGAGTTCTTTCTCATATTTTCCACTGAAATAATGCTCACCCCATTTTTCATTGGTGCAAGCTGAATCTACAAGTTCTGTGGTTTGACAACCGGTTACAAGTTTCTGACAAACATCTTCGAGCATTTCTTTACCGCCTTCAAAAGTTCGTAAAAATAATTCAGCTCCCGTCATATTTTCTACGGGAAAACGGGTAGCCCGATATATCTTGCCGTTGTCTAATTTTGTATCAATTTCATGTAAGGTCACGCCGTGAAAGTTTCTCTTTTCTGAAAATAATAAAGGATAAACATAACATGCCATTCCTGGATGTTCGGGTGGAGGCAAAACAAACTTTAAGAGTCATATCCTTATTGTTCATAATTCCTAAATTTAATTGAAAATTCTAATTTTTATTCACCTTATTAGTCTTTTTTTATGTATTTAAAACGTGGGTCTTCGGGCGTACCTTCAAAAACACCTTGCGAATCTGTCGCCGCATCCCACATGACAACATCCTCAATTTTTTTCGCTAACGCAAAATCTTTTTCCGTAATGCCTTTTGCCGCGTGCGTGAC
>JAQTOX010000119.1 GCA_028713055.1 Methylococcales bacterium
CGATCTAAGGTGTAATTTTGCGGTGTTTTACCGTTAATAATCGTATGGTCGCTTACCCATTGGTAACTCATTACACCCAAACCATCCAAATCCTGAATGTTAGACGTATTCGCAAACAATGTTTGTCCAATTTTCGCTTCACCAGTAATCGTGACATTGCCTGTAGGCGGATTATTCATGAGGTCGTTGACGTTAATCGTCACAGATTTTGAAGTGTCATTCGCTAACGAAAACGTTAAATTTTCCGTACCTTCTTTAATTTTGTCGTTCAAAAAGTTTAACGATATTTGCCCTTGACCGTTTGCGCCCAAGCTAATTGAAGTCGGAATGAAACCATTGTTTAAATCCGCACCTGAGATATTGCCACTAAAACTAAGATTCACTGTTTCATTGGGTTGGGCAAAACCAGTGCTATTTTGAACAGTAAGATTAACCGTCTGACCTTCACTCACATTGTTTTTATCAACAAACAAACTGTAAGTTGGTGCAGCTTGAACAATCACGCCGTTACTTTTTATAGTTTCATTGTTTCCCAAAAAATCAGTGTAATTTGCTTTAACGGTAATTGTTTTACCTGTATCCGTCGTGGCAACGGTGTAATTGTAACCACTTGCAACTGGCGAATTATCGACAAACCATTGATAATTAACCGCGCCATTGATACCGTCCGCATCAAAAAGTGTGCTGTTTGCCGTCAACGTTACGCCAGCTTTTGCAAAACCATCGATTTTAATATCGCCTGTCGGTGGATTATTTACAGGATCGTTGACGTTAATTGTCACAGATTTTGAGGAATCATTCGCTAGTGTGAACGTTAAGTTTTCAGTGCCTTCTTTGAGATTATCTTTCAGAAAACTCAGCGCAACTTGTCCTTTGCCATCCGCACCCAAATTGATTGAAGTCGGAATATATCCGCTATTTAAATCCGTATTCGACACACTACCGCTAAAAGTAAGATTCGCCATCTCATTAGGCTGTGCGAAATTGGTACTACTTTGCACGGTTAAATTGACCGTATCACCCTCGTTGACGTTGGTTTTATCTACAGACAAATTGTACATTGGCGCGGATTGAACAATGACGTTGCCACTCATTTTGGTTTCAGGGTTTCCCAGCATATCGGTGTAACTGCCTTTAACCGTAATTGTTCTGCCAGTATCCGTCGCGGCAACGGTGTAATTGTAACCACTTGCAACCGGCGAATTATCAACAAACCATTGATAATTAACCGCGCCATTGATGCCGTCCGCATCAGAAAGCGTGCTGTTCACCGTCAACGTTACGCCTGCTTTTGCAAAACCGTCGATTTTAATATCGCCTGTCGGTGGATTATTAAAGGCTTTATTCAAATTGAAATTCACTACCGGCGCAGCAACTAAACCGTTTGTTTTGCCATCGGTAACGCTGTAATTCAAACTCACCACACCGCTGTAATTAGGATTTGGCGTAAAAGTATAGCCATCGATTCGCTCTGTTAATGAGCCATTCGTCGCGGTGAGATTTGTTACCGATAACGTATCACCATCCATATCATTAAAACCGGCAAGTAATTGTGTTTTGCTGATTTGATACGGCGTATTTGCTGTACCAACGGGTAGATTGATTGGCGTAGTTGGAATAGTTGGGGCATGGTTGTTAGAAACGATATTTAAATTCAACGCACCTTGTATTTCGCCGCCTTTACCATCGCTAACAAAATAATCAAACGTTACCACACCGCTGAAATTCGCATCAGGTGTAAAGTTCCAGCGTCCACCGCCTAACTCAGAAACTGCACCACTATTAGCTAATAATCCCACTACATTTAGTAAATCACCGTCTGGGTCAGAAAAACCTTGAACTAACGTTGCTTCATACAGCGTATAAGCTGTGTTTTGTGTGCCATTCGTTAAAAAACCAGTCGCACTACCTGTTGGATTTTGATTTGCCATGATGTGATACCTATTTCGTTAAGTTGGAAAATTAAAGTGTAATTTCTATCGCGTTAATTTCGTTGATGTAATTGGATTTGAAATTCGGCATATAGGTGCATATTTTTGCTCCAAATAAATAAAATTTTTCTGTAGGGGCGGGTTTAGAACCCGCTTCTACAAGATTTACTGCGTAATCGTCGTAATGATCCGCCCCGAATTATTCGCTGTATTCGTGTCCACGCTGTCCGTAATACCCAAACCCATAATACTCGTCGCGCCACGCTGTGCAAAATTCACCGTCATTGAGCGCGTTAAACTCGCACCCGCCGCCAAATCGCCGGCATTGCAACGATAACTTCTCCCATTAGACACACAATCCGACGGCACAGAAACGTAATTTGTCCAACGCGGCGGGAAATAAAAAATCAACGTCGGATTCGTTGCCGTTCCAGTGCCGTTGTTGGTTACGGTCGCGGTGTAAGTGAGGTTTTCGTTTAATTTAACGTGGTTAATTTAACGTGGCTAGTTGAAGCTGAGATTGTTGTTGATAAATCTATGGTTGTTAGAATTTGTGTTGTAGTTGGTGCTGTCCATGTGCCACGCACGAGACGAACCGCAAAATTGCCTCTCTTGAGATAGTTGTCGTCGTAACCGTTATTGAAATTTTCAAACCATGCGTAATTTGAATTGGGAGCATAAGTCGACGCCGACCAAAACCAAATCAAAGGTGTATCAGGAAAAATGGTAGTGTTAATCACAGGGGAGGAGTTTTTATATTCCACAATCGTATGTAATTCGTTCAACGTAGGTAATCGCCAATCGTTGTAGCCCGCCAACTGGCTAGTTTGTGATATGGCAGCAGCATAATCCATGCTTGATGCACCCCCTCCTGTACAACTTGTACCATTCCAAGTCTGTCCTATTGAACAACGTTGCCACATTAAACCTGTTTTTTGATGGATAACTGTTCCATTGCCGTTATCTATGAAATCAATTGAGGGAGTAAAAGTATTAAGTGAACACGACTGTCCACCTCGCACAAGACGAACTGCATTGTAGTTGATTTTGCTTTCGCTACCGTCATAACCATTACTAAAACCTACAATCCACGCACCACTTGGACTGCTAGCATCAACCGAAGTTGACCAAAAATAGCTAGAAAGAGTATTAGGAAAAATGTTGCTGTTGATGGATGGATTGTAAGTGCTATTTTCTGCAATCGTGTTTAATTCATCAATACGCGGCAACCGCCACTGATTGCAATCGGTTTTGTTTTCGTATTTTGCAACAGCATCGCTCCAATTCATCGTTGAAGCCGTGCCGCTGCAACTTGAACCCGTCCACGTTTGCCCAACTGAGCAACGTTGCCACGATAAACCTGTTTTTTTGTGCGTAACGGTGCCGTCGTTGTTGTCGATGAAATCTTCTGTAGGTGTGTCGAACGCGAAGGTTAATGTTGAAAATGTCAGCAGGAATGCGGTGAAGAACAGTTTTATTTTCATAGCGGTTCTTGTTTGCAGTGAATGTTGTTAAAGAAATTAGACCTCTTCTTTTATCGCACTAACTGCCCACGCTGTCAACGCTACATAATCTGTTTTTCCGGTTGCCATAACAGGAATTGCATCAGTAAACAAAATCTTTTTAGGTAAATTTATCACCGCGACCCCTTCTGAATTCTTAGCTAATTCGTGCAATGTTGCATTCTTTTGGGTTGTAATCAAAATAATCTGCTCACCCTTTCTCGTGTCCGGCAAACTGATGACTGCATGACTGCCTTTTTCCCACGCTTTCATGGCAAGTTGTTCAACAAAAGTAAGTGACACCATCTCGCCACCAATTTTTGCAAACCGTTTGCAGCGACCACGAATATGCAAAAAACCATCGTCATCCACATGCACAATATCGCCTGTGTCATACCAATTTTTGCCGTAAATTGATTCAGTGGGTTGCAATTGTCCTTCACCATCTGTCAATAAATAACCAAGCATCACATTCGCGCCTTTAACGTGCAAACGTCCCGCATCTTCAATTCCTTCGACCGGTTCTAAACGGTATTCCATGTGTGGCAATAAACGCCCAACTGTTCCCGCCTTATAATCCATTGGCGTATTCACCGCTGCAACCGGTGCAGTTTCTGTGGCACCGTAGCCTTCTAAAATCCGAATACCGAATTTTTCCTGCCACAATTCACGAGTGTTATTTTGTAATTTTTCTGCGCCAGCAACTACATAACGCAAGCGGTAAAAATCATACGGATGCGCTTTTTTACCGTAAGCCGCTAGAAATGTATTCGTACCAAATATAATGGTCGCGTTCGTCTCATAAGCCATTTCTGGAATAATCGAAAAATGCAGCGGTGTCGGATAAAAAAACGTTTTCATACCATTCAACACCGGCAATAACGTTCCGATCGTAAAACCAAACGAGTGAAACATTGGCAAAAAATTCAAGATTATGTCTTGTGAATTAAAGTCGATTCGCGCTGAAACTTGTTGATGATTGGACAAAATATTGGCATGTGAAAGCACTACACCTTTTGGCGTACCTTCTGAACCGGACGTAAATAAAACGACCGCTGGACTGTCCGGATTTACGGCGTTTTTATACCAAAGACGAGCGGTTTTACCCTGCAACGCGCCAAATAATTTATCTTTTGTTGTAATTGTTTGCGCTAAGTCTTCCAAATAAACGATTTCGACGTGTTGATTTAAAGCGGCAATATCAGCTTCTAAATGTGCGAGTTCGACAAATTTTCGTGAACTTAAAACCGTTTTAACTTGTGCTATTTGACAAGCTGAAATCATCCCCGCCGCGCCCGTTGAAAAATTTAACATTGCAGGGACGCGCTGTGCATATTGCAAACCGAGTAACACAAACAGCGTTTTACTCGAATTCGGCAACATCACACCAACATTTTCATTTTGTTGCGTGATTTTTTTCAGCGCGTTGCCAATAATCAACGTGCGTGTAATCAGCGCGTCATACGATAACGGCACTCGTTCTAAATCTTCGGCAACGTGATGTTTGCCACCATGAATATGCCGCGCATCTAACAAACTTGCAAAAATCGTTTGGCGCGTCCGACTGCTCACAAATTGCATTTCCGTCATTAAATCCGCCAGCACATGCCCGCTGTATTTACGACGATTTTTACCGGTTAATTCTTTTCGAGCTTCGATATGCGTCGGAGGCAAAATGGTGAGTGTAATTTTTGGAAACCAACGCAGGCGCACAATGCCGCGTAATTTTGAAAATGGCGTGTATTGCGTCCCCGAAATTTGAATTGGCAAAATCATCGCGCCAGATTTATCCGCAACCATGCCTGTGCCGTCATAAATTTTCATGAGCGAACCCGTCGTGGTAATGCGACCTTCGGGAAAAATTAACGTTCTGGTATCTTGTTGCAAATGATGAATTAAGTTTTTCAACGACATCGGATGCGTCGGATCGACAGGGAAAAAAGTCGATAATCCTAAAAACGGTTTCATCCACCAACGTTGCGCGATGTGCGTGTTAATCGCAAACGTGATTTCATCTGGCAAAAATGCGGCGAGCAACGGTGGGTCTAAAAATGAACAATGATTGGCAACAATCAACACCCGATTACCGGCTTGATAATAATTTTCTAAGCCAATCACTTCAACGCGATAAAGCAGTTTGAATAAGAAACGTAAAGATTTTTTTAGCATAAGCAGTATTACCGTGATAAATCGCGCAAAATTTCTTTTTCTTGGTCGGTTAAATCGCGCGTGGTGGCTTGGATTTGTAATTTTTCTAAACGGGTTTGTTTGGCTTGCGTGAGTAGTCGCGTTAATGCACCGGTAAATTCGGCTTCGACACCTTCTTCAGGAACAAGAATGGGCAAAAACGCTAACGCTTTTAACATTTTTTCTTCGGGTTTTTCGCGGTAATGTTCGAGTAATTGCGCGGTGGTCGCAGGTCTTTCAATACAAATAGATTGCACAATTGCTTTAAATATTTCGATGCCTGAAAAATCTAACAGTTGCCAATCAATTGGATTCGCTACCAATTTTTCTGCTAATTGCGGATGTTGCACCAATAACGCTAAAGTCCGTCGTTCTAGGGAATATCGAACATTTTGTGATTCATTTTGACGTGGCATTTGCGCGGCGGCGGTTTCTTTTTCCAATGTTGGCGCAACGTCAAAATCAGACAATTCCTGCAATTTCGCCAGCATCATTTCTTTAAAAAATCCGTCTGATAATTTCAGTAAATACGGCTTGGCTTGATGGGCAAGTTTCGCTCGCCCTTCGATAGAATTTAAATTTAACGTCGCCGTGAAATGATTGAAAAAATACGCCGACACCATTTCGGCATTTTCAATACGTTGCGAAAAGGCTTCAACGCCTTCTTCACGCAACAACGAATCGGGGTCATGAGTGGGAGGCAAAATTAAAACGCGCACTTGCCGATTATCGTTTAGCACCGAAAAAACAGCATCCATCGCTTTCCACGCTGCCTCTTGCCCTGCTCTATCACCGTCAAAACACAAAATAATTTCCGGCACAGAACGAAACAAAAGTTGTAATTGTGTGGTAGTTAAATTTGTTCCCAACGCCGCCACAGCGTAATCGATACCGAATTGCGCGAGTGTGACCACATCCATATAGCCTTCAACAATTAAAATACGCGCCGGTTTTGGATTTTTTTTCAGTAATTCGTACAGTCCGTAAACTTCATTACTTTTGTGAAAAAGCGGTGTTTCGGGCGAATTTAAATATTTCGGTTGTTGCGTATCGTCTAAAACACGTCCGCCAAACCCAATCACATGACCGCGTTTATTGCGGATTGGAAACATAATGCGCTGACGAAAACGGTCGTAATATTGCTCGTTTTTGAAAATCAACATTCCCGCTTCGCACAGTAATTCCGTATTGAAATGCGGTGAAAGAATTTGCCAACCGTCTGGTGCGTAACCAATCATAAAATCACGCGCAATTACGCCGTTAATGCCACGTCCTTTTAAATAATCGACGGCAATTTTTTTTTGTGGATGATGTTTGAGTTGGTCAACGTAAAACGTGGCAACTTTTGCCATGAGTTGTTGTAAATCTAGGAGTTTATTTTTGGCTTCTGGTTCGAAGTTCGTTTGATTTTCGTAAGGAATTTCAACGCCTGCGACAGTGGCTAATTCTTCAATGGCTTCAACGAAACTCAGATGGTTAAAGTCCATTAAAAAGCTAATCACGTTACCACCCGCACTGCAGCCAAAACAGTGATAAAACTGTTTATTGCGATTAACGTTAAAACTCGGACTTTTTTCGTTATGAAAGGGACAACGGGCGGTGTAATTTGAACCCGTTTTTTTTAAAGGGACGTGCGAATCGATAATATCTACAATATCAACCCGCACTAAAAGATCATCAATGAACTGGCGCGGAATCCTACCTGACATTTTGATGATTTTGCCGCATCGTTATTCTGCGAATGCTGCCTTAATTTTTGCGCTGACAACAGACATATCGGCTCTGCCTTGCATGGGTTCTTTGAGTAACGCCATGACTTTGCCCATTTCTTTAATCGATGTTGCACCCGAATCTGCGACCGCTTGCGCGACCATGGCATCGATTTCAGCTTCGGTTAAAGGTTGAGGGAGAAAGTCTTGAATAATTAAGATTTCAGCGGCTTCGATGTCGGCTAAATCGGTACGATTTCCGTCTGTATATTGACGAATCGATTCACGACGTTGTTTGACCATTTTGTCTAAAACGAGCAGAACGCGGTTGTCGTCGAGTTCGATACGTTCATCCACTTCGATTTGTTTAACCGCCGCGAGTATCAATCGAATCACGCCTAAACGCGCTTTATCGCCACTTTTCATGGCGACTTTCATTTCGTTTTTAATGTGTGCTAATAATTCGCTCATGAATTACAGTGCAGGACGACCGCGACGCAAGTTTTTCAACGCATAACGTTCACGCGCCAATTTTTTCAAATGACGTTTAACCGCTGCTGCGCCTTTACGTTTACGTTCGGTTGTGGGTTTTTCGTACGCTTCACGACGACGCACTTCTGCTAAAACACCTGCTTTTTCACAAGCGCGTTTAAAGCGACGAATAGCGATGTCGAAAGGTTCGTTTTCTTTAAGTTTTACTGATGGCATTACAATAATTCCAGTTATGTTAAGATGATAAAAATAGGTCGGCAGCGAGTTTGTTGCCTAAATAGAACCCGTGATTATACCTTTACTTCCCTC
>JAQTOX010000120.1 GCA_028713055.1 Methylococcales bacterium
ATGAAGTTTCACAGCAAGCGGAGAAACTCACGAATTCGGTTGAACGCCTGCAAGCTCCAAGTTTTGAATTACCAAAACCGAGCCATGATTTGCCAGCCAGTCGTTTGATTCGGGGCCGGCGTAGCGCACAACATTTCAACGGTAAATCTGAGCCGTTGCCACTCGTGGATTTTTATCGCATTTTGTCTGCGTTGTTGCCGAATGCAAAACCGCCTTTTACCGCGTGGAATTGGTCGCCACAAGTGCATTTGTTTTTATTTGTGCATCGCGTGGACGGTTTGGAAGCGGGTTTGTATTTTTTACCGCGTGACTGCGAAGTTGTCCCCGAATTAAAAGACGCGCTTTCGGCTGAATTTGTTTGGGGAAAAGTGGATGCACCGTTTGAGTTTTATCAATTGGCGCAAGATGATGTTAAACAAGCCGCGCGAACGTTATCGTGTTATCAACCGATTGCCAGCGATAGCGCGTTTAGTTTGGGAATGCTGGCGAATTTTTCAGAAAATGTTGAATCAGAAGGGTGGCATTATCGGCGTTTGTTTTGGGAATGTGGTTTACTCGGGCAGATTTTGTATTTAGAAGCCGAAGCGGCTGGCGTGCGTGGCACGGGAATTGGTTGTTTTTTTGATGATGAAGTGCATCGGATGTTGGGTTTGCAAAATGAACGTTGGCAAAGTTTGTATCATTTTACTGTTGGCGAACCGTTAGAGGATAAACGGATTCAGACGTTTGCAGCCTATGAGCATTTGCGGCGTTGAAATCTACTTTATCGCAATCAATCAAAACTGGTAGGTGATGCGTTGCGTTATCATGTGTGATATTCGCCGAAGTTTTGATAGACATGTAGTTATTCCAACCTCAGTTTAATTTGAAAATTATTGATGTTTTCTGCTTGTGAGACGATAAGTTTGATTCTATCAGTAGCTTTCTAAATCAACACCCATCTTAAAATTACATAAACCGCTGGAATAATAAGATCATGACAGTACCAATAAAAAATGTCGAATACCTACTTTCTGACATTGATTTACAAGTCACAAAAACCGATTTAAACGGTGTAATTACTTACGCTAATTCAGATTTTGAACAAGCAAGCGGCTATCCCTATAACGAAATAATAGGAAAGTCTCATAGCATAATTCACCATCCCGATATGCCTTCAGAAGTATTTGCCGATTTATGGCAAACATTGAAAGAAGGTCGCACATGGATTGGGGTTGTAAAAAATTTGCGTAAAGATGGTGGCTATTTTTGGACGTTAATTAACGTCACGCCCGATTATGAACATGGAAAACATATTGGATACTTAGCGTCTCGTCGTAAAGCAAGCCGGCAAGAAATCGACTTCTTTGAACCTGCGTATAAAATTCTAAAACAAGGTACTGATAAAAACCTAAAAATTAAAAACAGTTTTCTTTATCGCCACAATTGGCGCAATCGTCTTCTTTTTTATAAAAGATTTACGATTAAACAACGCATTATCGTGATGATTAGCTTATTTGCCGGCATCATGTTTAGCATTTCTGGTATTGGTTTATCTGAAATGAACGAACTGATGCAAATGCAAGTGGATATGTTTCCTGAGGACTACAATGAAACACACTTAAAATTTGAACATGCTGTTAAAAAAATACTTATTTTATGTATTACGGGCTTTTCATTATCCGTACTGCTTGGCGTGAGGTTATATAAACTCATCGCCTTACCCTTGCGAGAAGTATCGCACTCCATGCGACATTGCGATCATAGAGATGTTCGAGTTAAAGGCGGAACAGTGACAGAAATTACGGAAATCCTTGATGCGTTTAAAACGCATCAAATAAGAGATAGATTTTTTGCTGCCGAAGCAAAACGAACCGCCGACAATAATTTGCGAGTCAAAATTGGCTTAGATAGCGTCAGCACGGGTGTGATGGTCGCTGACCAAAATCGCAATATCATTTATTACAACAAAGCGGTTGAAAATTTATTACGTCGTGCAGAATCGGACATTCGTAAAGAATTACCTAATTTCAATGTTTCAAATTTAATGGGTTCAAATATCGACGGATTCCATAAAAACCCTGAACATCAAAAGAAAATACTGGATGAATTAAAACAACGTATCGCGGCGAAAATAAATATTGGTGGACGTTCTTTAGTGGTTATCGCAAATCCTGTGATTGATGAACGCGGTCAACATTTAGGCTCTACGGCGGAATGGCATGACCGCACCGATGAAGTCATTATTGAAACGCAAGTCTCGGAAGTTGTCGAAAGTATTGCTCATGGGGATTTTTCAAAACGTATCGATGAAACAAGCAAAGAGGATTTTGTTTTGCGCGTGAGCCAAGGAATCAACCAGTTAGTTGAAGCCTGCTCAAACAGTTTGAACGAAACAGCCAGTGTTTTAAATTCTTTATCTCAAGGGGATTTAACGAAAACGATTGATGGTCATTATTCAGGAACATTTGAAATCTTGAAAGATGACGTGAATAAAACAGTCAACAGTTTAAAAAATATTGTCGAGCAAATTCAGGAAGCGACAAATCAAATTAGCAACAGCGCACAAGCTATTGCGGTAGGAAATAATGATTTATCTAATCGAACAGAAAAACAGGCGATAAGTTTAGATTTAACGTCAAGAAGTATGGAAAAACTCACTCATACTGTAAAAGACAACGCTGAAAATGCCAAAGAAGCCAATCAATTAGTCGTCGATGCGTCGTCTACAGCAGAACGTGGTGTAGACGTGGTAAATCAAGTTGTGCAAACCATGGAAGACATTAACGAATCGTCTCGAAAAATTGGCGATATTATTTCTGTCATTGACGATATTGCATTCCAAACGAACATTTTGGCGTTGAACGCAGCAGTTGAAGCAGCACGAGCGGGCGAACAAGGTAAAGGTTTTGCGGTCGTAGCGGTTGAAGTTCGTAATTTAGCGCAACGTGCAGCAACGGCGGCCGGTGAAATTAAAACGTTAATTGGCGATTCTGTCGTCAAAGTGAATGAAGGTTCTAAATTAGTGACTACGGCAGGTCAGACAATGGAAGAAATTGTGAATTCCATTCATGGCGTAACAACTATTATGTCTCAAATTTCATCAGCGTCTATTGAACAAAGCCAAGGCATTGAGCAAGTGAATGAAGCGGTTAAACAAATGGATGAAGTCATCCAACAAAATGCCGCGTTGGTTGAAGAATCTGCGTCAGCGGCGCAAACACTCGAAATGCAAGCCAAAAATTTAGTGAATACGGTTCATTATTTCAATTCGTAGTTATTTCAAAAAGTGGCGCGTACTGTCGTTATAGATAGCACGCGCCATTTTGCTATCAAGCAATGTCTAAAGCAGGATAATCCGTGTAACCGACTTCGCCACCCAAATAAAACGTTTCGGGATTCGGCACATTCAATTCTGCGCCCGTTTTAATACGAACAGGCAAATCAGGATTCGCAATAAAACTCACGCCAAAAGAGACCGCATCCAGTTTTCCTGCGCTAATCGCCTCTTCGGCTTCTTTTGCATCGTAGCCCATGTTGCCAATTAACACGCCTTTATAATTTTCACGAATTGGCGTTAAAACATCGCCACTTTGTTGTTGAAAAAAATCACTCCGCATAACGTGCAAATAGGCTAAGTCAAAATCATTAAGGCGTTTTGCCATCCACGTTGAAAGTGCCACAGGGTCGCTGTCTATCATGCTGTTAAAACTATTTAATGGTGAAAGTCGCAAACCAACACGCTGACTGCCCCACACATCGCAAACCACTTGCAATACTTCAAGCATCAATCGCGCACGATTTTCAATCGAACCACCGTATTCGTCAGTGCGTTTGTTTGAACCATCACTCAAAAATTCGTCCAGCAAATAACCATTCGCGCCGTGTACCTCCACACCATCGAAACCCGCTTCTTTTGCATTTTCAGCCGCTTTTTTGAAACCGTCGATAATCTCAGGCAATTCATCAAGACGTAATTCACGCGGCACAACATAAGGTTTCATGCCCTCAGGTGTAAAAATTTCGCTATTGGTTATAGCGATTGCACTGGGTGCAACAGGTTGTGCGCCATTATTTAATAACGGATGACAAGCACGTCCACCATGCCAAATTTGCATAAAAATTAAACCGCCTTTTTCATGAACGGCATCCGTTACTTTTTTCCAGCCAGCAATTTGTTCTTGCGAATAAATACCAGGTTCTTTCCAAAACGCAGAATTTCCTTCTATAACCATTGTTGCTTCGGCAATAATCAGTCCTGCACTGGCTCGTTGTGCGTAATGTGTCGCCATTAAATCACTCGGAACATGATTTTCATCGGCACGACACCGTGTCACTGGAGCCATTAAAATACGATTTGGTAACGTGATTGCGCCTAGTTGCAACGGTTCAAATAATTTGTTCATTTTTTCTCCTCAGATTTATACTTCTTTCAACAAGTGCCTTACTAATGTATAGCGAAGTCTATATGAGAAGTTAATTGATTGTAAGAAGGCACTTCTAAGTAACCCACTAACGCGAAGAGAAGCTATGAGTAAAGAAGCGAAGAAAAAGAATTTAAGTCCAGGGATGGTTTGCAGTAATTGTCCCGAGAAGGCGGTAGCGGTGAGGGAGTTAATGACTCGTATTGGGGATAAGTGGAGCGTCTTTTTAATTGTTGTCTTATCCAAAGCTACGAACAGACGCGCTCGATTTTCTGATTTGGAAAAAACAATTCCTGGCATTTCACCGCGAATGCTTACGGTGACACTTAAAAACTTAGAGCGTGATGGATTAGTGTTGCGAGAGCTATTTCCTGAAATTCCTCCTCGCGTTGAATATGAATTAACGAAGCTCGGAGAAAGCCTGTTAATACCGATGCAAGGTCTTGTAGATTGGGTTGGTAATCATTGGGATGATGTTGAAATGGCACGGGAAAAATATGATGGGAAATAACGAGTAAATGGCAAATTGAGAAGGGGGAGGATTTCTAATCCTCCTCCCCAAAACAATTTAAATAATTTTTGCAACACTCACACGAAGGCGAATGTCCCTCGTAAATGTCCAGACAGTCAAACAATTCCGCCATTGGCTCGTAAAACCTGTGCATTTATCCATTCGCCATTCCTACCTACCAAAAAGCTGACTACATTGGCGATTTCTTCTGGTGAACCAAGTCTTTCCAAAGGTGACATCTTGGCAAGTTGCGAGATTTGCTCTTCCGTTTTTCCTTCCAAAAACAAATCGGTGCAAGTCGGTCCTGGTGCAATACAGTTCACTGTGATGTGTCTCCCTCGCAACTCTTTGGCAAAGGTGTAGGACAATGCCTCGACTGCTGCTTTTGAGGCGTTATAAATAGCATAACCTGGTAGGGCAAGCGCAATAGCACTTGTGGAAAAATTGACGATTCGACCATAATCGTTAAGCCGTAGCGCGGCTAAACGCAGGGTATTGAACGTTCCCTTCAAATTGACATCAATAATTTGATTGAACGTTTCATCATCGACTTCTTCCACTTTTTGCAGCTTCATGATACCAGCGTTATTCACTAGCACATCTATGCTTCCTAAGGATTGCTCTACTGTCGAAAACATTGTTTCGACTTGATTTGAATCGCTAACATCAGCTTGGATAGCCAATGCTCTTCGACCTGATTGCTGTATTTTGGCTACTACTTCGTTAGCCTGCTCATCATTCCGTGCGTAATTCACTGCTATATCGAAACCGTCATTGGCATCGGTAAAGTAATCGCTTTACCGATGCCGCGATAAGCCCCCGTGACTAATGCAATTTTGTTCATATCATTCTCCATGGCTTTGAAACACCACCCATTGGCGGCGGCAAGTGGGATGAAGTATATTTTGACTGATAAGTTCTGCCAAGTATTCCAAATCCTCCGCAATTCCCAAAAAGCGACCCGAACCCCAAGTAACCAGTCAAAGAAAAGGTAATTAAAAGATATATTTTTTGATTAACACAGAATTTGATGATTGTGCGAAATATGAACTATATCAATCCTCTTCCCCAAAACAATTCAAATAATCTTTGCAATACTCACACGAAGGTGAACGACAAACATAAATCCCTTCGGTTTCGCAGAGTTGTTTGTAAATAAATTTTTTCCATTTCATGTCATAAACATTTTGCGCTGCCATTTCAGGAAAATTATGTTTGAGTAGCGCAGACAAATCCTCACGCCCAAACAAACCTAAATCTTGCCAAAGATGATTACTGCCCAAACACGCCGCAACGATAATTGCAATTAACCATTCGGTTTCTTCATTTTGAACGCTCGCAAAACCACGCAAAAATTGCTCAAGTTCGCCTTTTTCGTTCATGCGAGAAAAATCGAGATTTTGCCGAAGCGGAAAAATAGACAGGGAATACGTCGGGAAACGTTGTGCTAAAAGTTGCTGAAATTGCTCGCTCGTCAAACCTAAAAAATTTGGCAACGCGCCTGCGCCAACTTGCCAACTGGCGAGAATTTGCGCGAACCATTCGCTATTTTTAGAACCATCCGAACACGCCAACAACGCTTGGTAATGGGGTTGTGGGCTAAGTGGTGAAAGAGACATAGTGCGTCCTCACTTGCCATGAATGTCCCACCGGTTACGCATGGGTATGCTGCAAGACCAGTGTGACATCGTTTAAAACAAACGCTTAAAGACTAATACTCAACTCGAATGTCTTCGTCGCGCACAATCATTTGGCACGCTAACCGCCATTCTGACGGTAAATCGTCCACAATCATTTTTTCCAAATCTTCGGCAGTTAATTTGCCTGTTTCACGCAAGACGGTTTTTTCTTTTTCAGTCAACGGGCCGCCCATGCGTTCATGTTTTTTGTCGATGCTCGACACTTTCACCACACACGTTCCGCATTCACCATCTTCACATTCAAAATTGATGGGGATTTTGTTTTCAAGCGCGAGTTTTAAAATCGTTTGTGTGTGAGAACCTGCCACTGCATAAACGGTTTTGTCACGATATTCAGGACTGCTAAAAGTAACTAATGCCATGAGAACACCTCTAAAAAATGATTGAAATTAAACAGGTTTGACAGAAATCTTGCCGCCCAAAACTTGCGCTTGGCACGCTAAACGGTTGTGTTTGCCCGCCATGTTTTCACGCAAGACTTTGTCTTCTAAAACAGAAGGTTCGCTTAAATTGTTCCAACCGTCTGTGACTTTCATAATGCACGTTCCACAATCGCCTTCGCGGCAACCGTAAGTAATCGCTGAACCGACTTTTTCTGAAACTTCAATAACGCGAGTTCCAGCAGGGACGGTAACAGTGACATTTATATCTTCAAAAGTAATGGTTGCTTTTGCCATTGTTCATACTCCTCAAACAAGAAAAAAATAATCTCGAAAATCGTCAATCTAGCCAATTTTCGTGTTGGAATCGGAGGATTCCTTGTTGTCATTGTCCATTTCAGAACAATGAGTGTGTACCGATGCGTCCGTGAATCGGTTAAATTTTTATAACTGACGTTACGGCAACAATTATTGTGTAGGGGCGTACCCTTGTGGTCGCCCTTCATGCACGAAACGCTGAAATATTAAAGCTGAAATATCAAAATTTCGTGCATGAAGGGCAGGCACAAGACCTGCCCCTACGAAATCACAATTTATAAATCTTCAAAATTAACCACTCTCGCGCCACGCAACCCCATCAATTCTTGGGCAAGCTCCAAACCGAATGCTTCACACTGCAAAATTTCTTCGTCAGTCGGGATTAACTTCACACGCAAACCTGAAATCGGCACGCGCAGTTTCAAACCGCGCAAACGATCTTCTACCATTCGCACGCCTTCACCTGTCCAGCCATAAGAACCAAACACGCCCCCAAGTTTTGTTTTTAAATTCACCACCGCCAGCGACGAAAGCAAATCCCAAATTGGTTTCACCGCATCACCGTTAATCGTTGGTGTGCCGAGAATTAAACCGTCAGCTTCTTCAATCAAATCCACAAACGGCGCAACTTCGCCGCCTTCTAAATCGTAAAGCGACACGCGCACGTCAGGCACTTGCATTGCGCCGTTATAAATCGCCTCTGCCATTTTTCGCGTGTTGCCATACGAGCTGATATAAAAAATCAGCAACGTTTTTTGGTTTTCGCTTAATTCGCTATGCAAGGCAGGACTAGAAAGTTCTCGATAGATCGG
>JAQTOX010000121.1 GCA_028713055.1 Methylococcales bacterium
CTATGATTTGATCAAAATCTCCAAATAAAGAAAATATATCTTCGGATACATCATTACACTCAACGTCGATTTGTGTAGTAAAAATATCTTTTTCGCGTACTCGTAGCCTTTCTATTAGACAATCAAGATTCTCTGAATAACTAACCTTCATTTCCTGCCATAAATTCAACAAGCGGTCATATTCAAAATGAAAACTGGCATAGAAGTTTTCTTTAGCAGGTATCTTCTTGTAGTTGTGAATATGTTGCTTTGCCGTTTCTAACGCTGTTATTTGAGCGACAATATCGCGTCTTAGTGTTTTTGATTCTTCACTGAAATGTGCATCGAGTTTATTCCATAAATCATCAGGAAGAGGCTTACCGCAAAAACCGCAAGAATCTCTTTTGTCCTTGTGTCTATCAATACCTTCTAAAACCCAATTTTGGAGAAGATTATCGTTAATCAAATCTGTGATTGACTGATTTGGCTTAATTTCTCTAGTTAGTAATGTGTTTGTTGCTGCTTGAAAAACTAAAAATTTTGGCTTTGATTCGGATAACGCTTGAATATTTTCTTTGGCTTCATCTTTGAGTAGACTCTTTTTTTCGTTTATTACGTCTTCTGAAAGTATGCAAGATTCTGTCGCTTGGGGAATGTCTCTTCTGATACCGTTGATATTGTAGGAAATGTTGTCATACAGCTTGGTGTTGTTTTTAATATCTCTTGCCTCATCAGTAAGCTGTTTATTTAGAGCAGCTTCTCTGGTGTCAACAATGCTATGAGCATGTCCGTATGCTATCGTTTTTTGTTCCAGCTCAAAAAATAAACCGTTCTTATCGCCATTCTCACCTAGCTTTTCTTCAATTTCCTTGATTTTTCTTTCGAGTTCTAAATTTACCGCCCCCAATAATGCAAAGGATTCGATGTTGCCATCATCTCTATGCAACCAGCTTAAATTAGCTTTCACAAAATCCGTGTTATAAACGCGAACTTTTACATCATTTGGTACAGTACCAAGATTATCTTGTGTTAAATTTTCTGAATCCAACGATATTGAAAAATCTGAATTAGGGTATTTTTCGTGAACTTGTCCATTCTCAACACATCTAAAAATTCGTGATAGCGTGGTTTTTCCAGAATAATTCCTACCATAAATGATATTTACTCTTTTAAAGTTCGCATCTGTGTCGCCGCCTAAAACGGAATTCCAAAAAAAATTGCTAAACAATCCGAAATTTTTTATATCGATTTTTTTAATCGCAGAGATTTGAGCAACTTCTTTCATGCTTGCTCTCCTTCTAACTCTCCTTCTAAACCAGCTTCTGCCATCGCTACTGCACGAAATACAGCACGCCCTTTGTTCATTGTTTCTTCCCATTCACTTTGTGGTACGGAGTCATAAACAATCCCGCCACCCACTTGAATATGTAGTTTTCCATTTTTAATAACCGCCGTTCTAATCGCAATCGCGGTATCTAAATTACCCGTCCAACCGATATAACCCACCGCACCAGAATATATGCCACGTTTCACGGGTTCGAGTTCGTCAATAATTTCCATTGCCCGAATTTTCGGCGCACCACTGACTGTTCCAGCGGGAAAAGTTGCCGCTAACACATCGAACGCATTTTTACCTTGTTTCAACTTTCCCGTTACATTGGAAACGATGTGCATAACATGTGAATAGCGTTCAACAACCATTTTAGCAGTGAGTTGAACGGTGCCAATTTCAGAAACACGTCCGGTATCATTTCGTCCTAAATCAATCAACATTAAATGTTCAGCGATTTCTTTAGGATCAGCGAGTAATTCTTTTTCGAGTTCTAAATCTTGTTCGGGCGTAACACCGCGTCGACGTGTTCCTGCAATTGGGCGAATTGTCACGGTTTCATCTTCCAAACGTACTAAAATTTCAGGCGATGAACCGACAATATGAAAATCGTCCAAATCCAAATAAAACATATACGGCGACGGATTCAAACAGCGCAATGCTCGGTATAAATTTAAAGGCGCGGCGGTGAAAGGAATCGACAGACGTTGTGACAAAGCCACCTGCATCATGTCACCGTTGGCAATATATTCTTTGGCTTTGAGAACGGCATTTGCGTGACCTTCCTGCGTGAAACCCGAAATAAAGTCGCTTTCGTGAACAATTTTAGGATTCGGATGACGTTCAGGTTTTGCCTGTGATTCGCGTAACGTCGTTGCCAATTCTTGCAAACGTTTTTGAGCATTTTCATAGGCATTCGCTTCTTCAGGATTAGCGTGCGTGAGTAACAACATTTTGCCCGACAAATTATCGAAAATTAGTAATTCTTCCGATACCATCAACAAAATATCTGGTGCGCCAATTTCATCGGTTTTTTCAACTTTGCAAACACGCGGTTCAATGTACGCAACCGTTTCATAACCAAAATATCCCACTAATCCACCGTTAAAACGTGGCAACCCTTCAACGTCTGGCACACGATAACGCGCTTTAAATTCTTCAATCCATTGCAACGGATTTTCGTACGTTAAATCTTCGATGATTTCATTTTCAAATGTCACGGTAATTTGGTTGCCAAACACTTTCACAACCGTTTTACACGGCAAACCAATAATTGAATAACGTCCCCATTGTTCGCCACCGTGAACCGATTCAAACAAGTAGGAATACGCGCCAGCGGCGAGTTTTAAATACGCACTTAATGGCGTGTGAACATCGGCGAGAATTTCGCAAGTAACGGGAATGCGATTGTAACCTTGTTCAGCGTACTGATTAAATTGTTCGGGAGTCATAATTTTTAGAATGTTTTAGAAGTGAAAATTATGAGCGAAAAGATAGCATAATTCACACACTCGCGCCAAACCGTGATAAATCGACTGTAAAAGGCGCAAATCCTTGTCTAAAAATCTAATTTCGGCTACATTTACGGAATCGGTAAATGCCGTGCAAAAGAAACGATTATAAAATCTTAGGAGCCGTAATAATGAGTGAATTAAGTGCAGAAGAATTGGGACTTCATCAAGTAGGCAAGGTTTATCACAATTTAAGTTATGACGAGCTTTTTAACCACGAAGTTATTAATCAAGAAGGACAAGTGTTAAATAATGGCACTATGACTGTGGACACAGGGAAATTCACGGGACGATCGCCGAAAGATAAGTTTTTTGTGCAGCAAGAACCGTCGAATCAGAATATCGCGTGGGGTAATGTAAACAAACCCGTTTCAGCGGAAATTTTTGATGATCTTTATTCTGACGTAATCGATTACTTATCAGGTAAAGATATTTACGTTACTGACGGTTTCAGTGGCGACGGCAATACCTGCAAATCGGTACGCTTTATCACTGAATTCGCGTGGCAATCTCACTTCGTTAAAAATATGTTTATTCGCCCAGAAGTGGATGAATTGGAAGATTTTGCACCAAATTTTCGTGTCTACAACGCGAGTAATTACACCAATTACAAGTGGCAAGATCATGGTTTAAATTCTGAAGTTTTCTGCATCTTCAACGTCGAAAAAAATATCGCCATCATCGGCGGTACTTGGTATGGCGGCGAAATGAAAAAAGGCATTTTTACCATGATGAATTATTGGTTGCCACTTGAAGGTATTTTGTCGATGCACTGTAGCGCAAACGTCGGCAAAGACGGCGATGTGGCGTTATTTTTCGGTTTATCTGGCACGGGGAAAACGACACTTTCAACGGATGCGTCACGTAAATTGATTGGCGATGATGAACACGGTTGGGATGATAGCGGCGTATTTAATTTTGAGGGTGGTTGTTACGCGAAATGTATCGGGTTATCTCAAGAAAATGAGCCTGAAATTTTTGCCGCGATTCGCCGTCACGCGCTGCTCGAAAATGTCGTTTATGACGACAATGGCGAAGTGGATTATCACGATAGTTCTAAAACTGAGAATACGCGCGTTTCTTACCCAATTGAACATATTGAAAATCACGAACCTGATTTACGTGCGGGAATGCCGCAAAACATTATTTTCTTAACGTGCGATGCGTTTGGTGTTTTGCCACCGGTTTCAAAATTGTCGAAAGAACAAGCAATGTATTACTTCCTGTCGGGTTACACCGCGAAAGTCGCGGGGACAGAACGTGGTGTGACTGAACCACAAGCGACATTTTCAGCGTGTTTTGGCGAAGCCTTTTTGCCCTTACATCCGACGATCTATGCAACTTTGCTCGGTAAAAAAATGGAACAACATGGCGTTAATGCGTATTTGGTCAACACCGGTTGGACAGGTGGTGGTTATGGCGTGGGCAAACGCATGAGTATTAAAGGCACTCGCGCTTGTGTGAATGCAATTTTGGACGGCAGTATCAATAATTCCGATTTTGAAACGATGCCGTATTTTAATTTGAGCATTCCGATGACGTTGGCTGGTGTAGAAACTAATTTATTGAACCCTAGAAATGCTTGGGAAAACAAGGCAATTTTCGATGAAACGGCACAAAAATTAGCAGGAATGTTTGTCGCAAATTTCCAAAAATATACCAGCGCAAATAACGATTTCGATTTTACCCAAGCTGGGCCGCAATTGTAATTTCCCCTCCAAATTGTGCGATACAACACCCGTGTCGCACTTTCAAGTTTTTCAAATGAAATCACTTATAGTCCTCGCTTTATTACTTGTATTGATGACGAGTATTTTTTTTAGTTTCAACAAAACTATTCCGAATATCTCTTTTACCACGTTAAATAGCGAAAAAATGTCGCTCGAACATTTGCGCGGTAAACCCGTAATTGTGACGTTTTGGACGACAGATTGTGCGAGTTGTCTCAAAGAAATTCCGCTTTTGCTCGATTTATATCAACGTTATCATGCTGAAGGTTTGGAAATTATTGGCGTGACAATGTATTACGAGCCACCAAATCATGTTATTGAATTTAATAAACAACGTCCTCTACCCTATCCAATTACCTTAGATGTTGAGGCGAACTGGGCAAAAGTGTTTGGCAATGTAAACGTTACACCGACTACGTTTTTATTGAATCTAAAAGGCGAAATCGTGTGGCAAAAAGTGGGCTTGTTTGAATTGGCTGAATTGCAGCCACAAATTGAAAATCTTTTGAAGGAAAAATGATGCTTTGGTTAAAAGCGTTACATCTAATTGCGATGGTGTGTTGGTTTGCAGGGCTATTTTATTTGCCGCGATTGTACGTTTATCACGCAATGAGCGACGATGCGGCGAGCGACGAACGTTTCAAAATCATGGAGCGAAAACTGTTTTTTGGCATCATGACTCCGTCGATGATTGCAACGTTTGTGTTTGGCATTTGGTTGTTAATGGCTGGCGCGTGGCAACTGTATTCACACGCGGGTTGGTTGTACGTCAAATTCGCGTTGTTACTGGGATTGGTGATTTATCATTATTTTTGCTGGCAATGGTTCAAGGATTTTCGTGCTAATGAAAACAAACGTGACCACATTTTTTATCGTTGGATGAATGAAATTCCAGTGTTGTTCTTGGTAGCGATAATTATTTTGGCAGTCGTGAAACCATTTTGAAAAAAACGGGCAACAATGCCCGTTTTTTTTTACCACTTGTTATGCACTAACTTGAGCAATCCAATTTTGAAGATTGTAATAATTAGTAATGCGAGCAACTTTGCCGTCGCGAATTTCAAAAAATGCACCGGCTGGCAAACGGTATTTTTGACCTTGTGCTTCGGGTAAACCATCGTCAGTTTTCAAGTATTCACCGACAACAACGAATTCTGCGGCAGCACGTTTACCGTCAGCACTCGCCATGATGACCATATCGACGAGTTGTTCTTTGTAATTTGAATTCATACACGCCATAAATTGCATGAAGGCTTCTTTGCCGATGTCACGTTTACCCTCGTTGATGTCGTGAATTACGTCATCGGTAAGCAAGCCTAAAAACGTATCCATATCGCCGTTATTGAATGCAGCGTAGTAGTTTTCGATTAAAGTCAGAGCAGCTTGTTGGCTCATTTGATTTCCTTTTGAAAGTTAAAATTTTAAGAATGTTTATTTTAGCGGAGAATTGATGATTTTGAGAGCTTTCATAGTGCGGTTTGTCATACTGACGATTGCCAATCGTAGTCATTTGAAAAATAAACAGTTCCAAATTCTTTCGTGATTTCTTGTTGCTGCAAATACTGCACATATTTTTCTAAGGCTTTTCAACCGTTTCGTTTAGATTTTGGTGGTGTCCCAATTGCTGTGCGGTACAGCAAAGAACTTCGTTATCAATCGTTATTGTGGTCATGGTTTTTTCTCATCTATTCAAAACAAACATTTTTATTTTCATCAAAATACCGAAAGTTTCTTTGTCGTCGGTTTCATCATCAAACCAGTCTAAAACGCGGCATTTAGGCACTAACTTCATGAAATTAAAAACTTGCTGATACGCATCATCTTCAATTTCTAGGATAAGTGTTCTCATGGTTTTTTCTCTTTAATTGAATTTTCTCAAATGGGTAAAAGTTCTGCTTTTTCAGTTAGTTCATCAATTTTTAACTGTAGTTCGTTTAATTCTTTAGATAATTCACTATCAATATATTTTTGCAACTCAGTATTTTTAGCCCACAACAACCAATGAAGTGAATGAAATGTATGCCATGTAAAAGTTATCCACATTGTGTAATTCGCATTTAAGATGTTATTTGTTAATGCAATTTTTCCAGCATTAACTGCAACCATTGTTCCATAAGATATATTTAATAACATCCTAAAACGTCGTGATAAATTGAAAGGTAACGTTTCTTTAAAAGCATCAACAAAAGTTTTCTTATTGCATTTAATTTCTTTGATGATGTACAAAAGCCTTGTGAGTAGCTCACCAATTAAACAAGGTATAGACATCGTAAGAAAATGACGAGCATCATAGCCACTTACATACATATATTCCGCAAGATTGGCTATATCAGCATCTCCAATTTTCACACCTTTTAAAGTTCCAAATAATCCCATTAACGGTGCTGGAATCCCCATTCCTCTATTTCCAATAGCCGACGGCGTATTAACATCAGATGCTAAATGACCAATCATCATGCCTAATGCTTCAAAAAAGTTATAGTCGCCAGATGCACCTCTTACGGTTTGAAGAACTTTAATCGAACCATTATCAACGATGGTGCAAGTTCCATTCATAACATCTAAAGCTCCAATAAAACAAGCTAATATAGGGTCATGGTTTAGTGACTTAAATCTATGATTGATAAGATTGAATTTACCAGAAATAGGAGAAATAAAATCTTGAGCAAGTCTTGAATCTGTTCCGCCAATTTTGCATGATTTTTCCAATAGCTTTGCTAAGTCTGGCGGAATCAAATTGTTAATTGCAGATTGTGACCATTGATTAAAAAGCCCATCAATTTTTTGAGAATAAAGTATTGTTGGTTTTGGTGGTTTTTGCACAAATAATATATCCAAAATTCCACAAAAAAGTCCGACTCCTCCACCAATCGCGTAATCCCAATTATCAAGCTGATGTTTTTTATTAAACGTTTCAACATAGGAATTTACTTTGTTATTGACTGCGATTAAATCATCATTACTTAAAATATCTCTAAAGCTAACATCATGTGAAATTTCTCGATTCGCAATATCAACAATTTCAGAAAATGATTTTTTGTTCAGTGGAATAGCAACGGTTTTATTTTCTATGGCAGGCGTATTTATGTCTAAATAGGTATTCTCGTTATTCAATGCTTTCAATAATTCAGCTTTAAGACTTTCTAAATCTTGTCCTATTTGGGAATGAATTGAATCAACTTTTAGTGATTCCTGTTGCATCAATTTGATTACTTTAATTTCATCTTTCATTTGAATATCCGAAGTGAACATTAAGGCGTGAATGGCAGTTATTTACTGCCATTCATTAAAAAAGTTTATGCAGGCGCACGCGATTTTAAAGTATTTATCATCGCTGTTATTCCAGCAATTTCTTGCTGAAAATGTTTTGCATTCATAGTCAATCGTTCTAAAACAGAATAAAGTTGACCAAGCGCGTGTTGTAAAGCGGCGGTCTGTCTTTTTACTTTTTTATGTTTAAAAATTGAATAACCAACAATACCAAGTATTGCTACTGGAGCAGCTAAAACTCCCACGCCAGCAACCATACCTCC
>JAQTOX010000122.1 GCA_028713055.1 Methylococcales bacterium
GGGCCCCCAGCCGAATATGAATACCCCCTTTAACCCCGTGGAGTAGCGATAATCAAACCATCCGAACGTTGCGAATTTAAAAATAACCCGTCAATTTTAGTAATAATTTCAATCATGCTTGGTGTAATCCAACGCAAAATAGCCACTTCATTCACGGCTGTTTCTTCGTGAATGACTTGCCCGTCACGGATAATTTTTGCCCGTAATAAATAACGTTGCTCTTCAGTGTAGTGTCCAGCGAGTATTTGCGCCAACGTTTCGGGCAATGTGGAAGGTGAAACATCTACCAAAAATCCCAAACGTCCTAAATTTACGCCAATTAGCGGAATGTCATACGCGACAATCGCCCGTGCCGCCGCTAAAAACGTCCCGTCACCGCCTAAGGCAATGACCACATCACAACGTTCACCAAATTCGGTGACATTACAGGATTCAATCTCAACACCGAAGACAAAAGCTGCGCTATTTTTAGCAACTAAAACACGATAGTTCTGTGCAACTAAATACGCACAAATGCGCGTAAGCGTCTCTGCGATGCTTGAATCGCTCGGTTTGCCAATAATGCCAATCGTATTAAAAGGGCGTTCCATGTCATCTCTCACTAAAACTAAAAACGCCAAACCCAGCTTTAGCCAAGTTTGGCGTTGTTATCAAAACTGTGGACGATTACAAATGTGCGTTAATAAATTCTACTAATTGCACTTTGCTTAACGCCCCAACTTTTGTGCCTTCTACTTCACCAGCTTTAAATAACATCAACGTTGGAATGCCACGTACACCATATTTTTGTGGTGTATTTGGACTTTCATCGATATTCAATTTAGCCACGGTCAATTTACCAGCAAACTCTTCGGCGATAGTGTCTAAAAGTGGCGCAATCATTTTGCAAGGTCCACACCATTCTGCCCAATAATCTAACAACACAGGTAATTCTGATTCCAAAACTAATTCGTTAAAATCATTGTCATTTACATAAACTACGGCATCACTCACTTGTTTTCTCCAAGTTAAAAAATAAAAATTAAAGCGTTCAAACTATAAGCGGCAGAGTGAAATTACGTCAATGACTTTTCAGTGATATTCGCGTTACCACTGATAAAAAATGGCGTAGCTAACACGCCTAAACTTGCTACCCAAAGTAATAATTGCGTATTAACCAAAGTAAACAAAATGGCAGTTGCTAAACGATTGACGATTGACGGATACGCCATAATGAAATCGCGGCTGACCATAAACGAATAACTTTCGCCGATAAGCAGCGCGACGGTCATGCCGATTAGCCAATAACTCACTCGTTTCAAACAAGTCGGTTTACTCGGAACATAACCTAATAATGTCGTCAATGTCATACTGCGTGTGAGCGATAGTTTTTCGATGAAGAAATTTATCATTGCCAACGCGACCAAACTTACGACCATAAGTCGTGTCACAATTGTAGGAAAATCAACGTAACGTCCATCCCACGCCAAAATTGCCGTTTTGAATAATGCGAAAATAATGACTGCCAACAGGCAATAATACAAACGTTTTGCCAATTCAGGTTCAGGTGTTTGTTTCGTCAACACCGCAACAATTCGTTGCAACATGAAACTGGCGAATAACACGTTAAAACTCAAAATAAACAGCGTTTGTAGCCGTTGAAAATCGGTGTAACTGGTTGTCCAAAGCGTTGTGCCTTGCGACACAAATAATGTTGAAAGTAATTGCGTAATGGCTAAAAAGCTAATTAAACGAGTTACATCCAAACCAACCAATTCTTTTCTGAAAAGTGCGACGATTATCAAAAATAAAACGGTTGTTGCAGCTAACGTTTTACACCACGTTGGATTTTCAACAACCTTTCCAGTTAACGAAAAAACTTGCTGACGTGAAGTGTTATATAAGCCCCATTTTGCACCAATTGTACCTTCGAACGCCGCTTTCCACGGTTGATCAAAGGCTTCGACAATGTTGTAGTCAAAACCATTTTTGTTAGCAACTTTAATCAATGCACGAATAAATTGCGCTTCATTTACCACGCTCGGTACCGACCAACCGCGCTGTTTTCCACCAGAAGGCCAGCCCGATTCACCGATTAAAATAGGCTTATGTGGTGCAATGGCATCAGCTTCTTTTTGAACTTGTTTGTAAATACGTTCGATATGCGCTGGCGCGTCAGAAACAGCAATGGGTTCGTCTTCCCAATAAGGCAAAATATGAATAGTGATGAAATCGACTTCTTTAATCAATTCGGGATATTTCATGTACATCGACCACACGTCAGCGTATGACACAGGTTGTTTGATGGCGCGTTTGACGGCGCGAATGTATTCAATCAGCTCTTCGGGTTCTAAATCGCCGCGCAATAAGACTTCATTACCGACAATCACACGTTTTATCACGTCAGGATGGGCGTTTGCGGAACGAATCAGTTCCTCCATTTCGATGGCATTATCGGCTTTCAACGCACCTAGCCATCCACCTTGTAAAAGAGTTAAACCGTGTTTTTTCGCCAAATCAGGAATCAACGGCATACTGCCTTCCGCGCTGGCGTAAGTGCGAATACCGTGCGTAACTTGCCCCATTAACGCTAAATCTTCGTCAAGTTGTTTCGCACTCGGAAAGCTGCCGAGCATCGGGTCTTGTCCATCTCGAAACGGTGCATAAGACAAACTATTGAGTTTACCTGCTGGCACATCGTCACCGACGTTTTTGGGTAAATTTGTGACGAAAGTAAACAGACTGTTGAGCAAAATGACTATCGTGAGCCATGAAAAAAGTTTCATTGAAGTTTTCTAAAAGTTGAAATGAATGAAAAAAATTGGTGAGTAAAACGAGTTTTCACCCTGCCGAATTTATGGCTTGTATACGTAATTGGCGAATCGCCTCGCCAATTTTCGCGCCTTCCAAACCGTGATTTAAAGCCGCAGATGTATCAGTATTTATGGCAATCTGCGCGATTTGTCGCAAAATTTCGGCTTGTGGGTAATCGAGTTGTTCAAAACCTAATCGCCCACAAGCATCCGCTTCACAAGCAAGAATAAATTCCTGCAAATGATTATCCGGTTTAAACGCGCCTAACGCTTGTAATAAGTCAACCAACGTTGCAGCGCGTAGTTCTCGTACTTTATGGCAATGGGTATGGTATTGCGTAACGTGCAGCGCGAGCGTCTTAAAATTATGCGGCACCCGTAACCGGGCGCACATTTTTTCAACAAGTGATATGCCTCTTGCTTCATGTCCATAGTGATGTGGCAAATTTGCTTTGGGTGAAATTGCTTTTCCTAAATCGTGAACCAATGCCGCAAAACGTACTTCCAAACGTGGCGATAATAATGCGGCTTGTTCTAATGACATTAAACTATGTACGCCACAATCGATTTCAGGATGATAGATGGCGGGTTGTGGCACACCAAAAAGCGCATCTATTTCAGGAAAAATTTTGGCTAATGCCTCACAATTTTTCAAGGTATAAAAAAAGGCTGACGGTTGTGTTTCGGCTAAAGCTTTGACGACTTCCGCCCAAATCCGTTCTGGCACAAGTGCATCAACTTCGCCAGCATCAACCATTTCCCGCATTAACGTTTGAGTTTCAGACGCAATGGTAAATCCCAATGGTGCATAACGGGCAGCAAATCGTGCTACCCGTAAAACGCGTACTGGATCTTCCACAAACGCTGATGACACATGGCGAAATAAGCGTGATTTTAAATCGCGTTGACCGCCGTAAGGATCAATCAATTCGCCTTGTTCCGTCATGGCGATGGCGTTAATGGTTAAATCGCGGCGCAACAAATCCTGCTCCAACGTTACATCTGGTGAAGCATCCACACTAAAACCTTTATAGCCCTTAGCTGTTTTACGTTCTGTTCGAGCGAGTGCGTATTCTTCGTTGGTTTTAGGGTGTAAAAAAACCGGAAAATCTTTACCCACTGGACGAAAACCACGTTGCAACATTGATTCAGGTGTTTCGCCCAAAACTACCCAATCACGTTCAGTGACGGGACGGTTTAATAATTTATCGCGAACCGCGCCGCCAACAAGATACGTTTTCATGTCAAAATGTCCCCCAAATTTAAAAATGTGTGGTGCCATTTTACACTGTGTGAAATTTCCTGTTTAATCAAGCGCATGATTTATTGGTTGAACTAAAATTTAAGAAATTACTACTTTTGCCGTTACAGCCGTTCACTAACAAAGGAGTTTCCCTATGAATCGTTATCATTTTAAACCTATTTTATTTGGCGCGGTGCTAAGTGCCACGTTATCGGCATGTACGGCAATGACCTCGATGTCCATGACTACGCACGGTGCTAATGCCGATGAATTTGTGCCAGAACCAAAACAATTGACCGCAACGGGTTATGGAACCGCTGAAAAAAGTGATAAATACTCACTTTCGCAAATCAAATTGATGGCAATGCGTTCATCAAAATTAGATGCTTATCGCAGTTTATCAGAACAAGTTTATGGTGTGCGTTTGAGCGGTGTGACCACAGTCGAAAACATGATTATCACGCACGATAGCTACAAATCGTATGTCGATGCGTATTTGCGTGGCGCAAAGGTTCTTCGCACTGTGGCGATTAACCACGATAAATATGCGGGTGATGATACGTTTGAAACAGTGGTTGCCATTGAACTTACACCGCGTTTTTACGAATGTATGAATGGTTCACCCGCGATGGTTAATCAATGTATGCAAATTCCCGTACCGCCGAAAGATCAGCCCGAATTATTAACACCGTTTTCAAGTGCAGCACCAACTGTTCAAATCGCCAGTGTAGCAATTCCAACACCAGCACAATGCAACAGTATGGATTGTTACAGCTATCCCCTTACCTCTGGTTTTAATCGTCCGCTACTGATTACGGAATAACTCATGGCTACGCTCTTGTTTAGGCTTGCCGCGTTGGGTGTATTACTTAGCACCACTTCTTGCACGAATTTCACTGCACATTCGGCACCGCCATCATCAAATATCACTACGGTCGAAGGACAGGCGGTTGTTCACAATGGCGCAGTTTTGCTCGCTAAAAAACAAGCCTTACAAGATGCGATTCGCGTGGCTTCGCAACAATCGTCTGTAGCTGTTCACAGTCAATCATCGCTCAGTAATAATAATTTACAGCTCGATTCGATGATGATGCGTTCAGCGGCAGCGGTCAGTAATACAAAAGTGTTACGTGAATGGGAAGCAGATGGAATTTATCACGTTAAAGCGATGGTGGAATTGTCGCCGAACGGAATGTGTCAACAAACATATCGTAAACGCATTCTTGCCACTGCATTTCCGCGCGTGGCTCAAGAGCAAATTAGCGATTATGAAACCAACGATTTAGATAATGGCATTCCACGTGAAATAAATAATTTATTGATGGAATCGAGTCAGTTTATTGGTATCAATGCCACCAATATCGCGATTTATCCACGTCCAGATTTGGCTCCAGAAACGCAAGAACGCTCTGATTATCAAGCTCCAAAAGTCGTACAACTGGCGAATAAAGCCGGCGCACAATTTGTATTGTCGGGCGTAATTCGAGACTTAGAAATTGCATCTGACGAATATATGCAAGGTAGCGGTATCGCGGCATTAGTGAACAGTTGGGGGCGACATTTATCCGGTAAACGTAATATCGGTATTGATGTTTATGTCCACGATGGCATGAGTGGCGCGTTATTATTGCAACGCCGTTATGTCGATAAGTCGGAAGGAGACGTAATGATTCCAGCAAGTTATACCGTTGGCAGTGATGGCTTTCGTACCACAGAAACGGGCAAAAAAATCACAGAAATTATTAACAAAGCCAGTGTTGATATTCAGCAAGCGTTGAATTGTTATCCATTTGCTACACGCATTGCAGATATTAAAGGTAACAAAATATTCATTGATGCAGGCGCACAAGAGAAACTCAATATCGGCGATCAACTGATTGTTTACGGAACAGCAAGCGACGGACTGCATTTGGAAGGCGGCAGCAGTTTCGTTACCAGCGATAAGCAGCCAGTGAGTGTGTTGACCATTCAAAGCATTACGCCTCGTTATGCCATTGGTAGTATTGAAGGTTCATCTAGTAAGTTAGGGATTAAAATCGGCGATTGGGTGCGTTCGCAATAATGTGGAATCGTACTGATATTTTTCACTGAAATGGTAGAATGAAGGTCTCCTAACTATCGAAAAAAGATGATGACACAATTAAAACATCAACCCAACGTAGAACGACGTGAAGGTAAACATATAGCGATGTTAATGTTAAACCTAGGCGATGTTGAAGCTTTGATCGATGGTTCCAGTTCCAATGCTGAAAGTGAGCAATTATTACGACAAATTCAATACTGCATTCGTCAGCAACTACGGGATAGTGATAGTGTGGCACAATTGGATAACAACAATTTTGTTGTATTACTGGAAAGTATCCACTCTCCGGAAAATGCTGAAAAATTAGCCAATGCGTTAATTAAAGATTTATCAGAATCATTAAACCTAACACTGGAATATGAAAATCAACTCGACCTAAGCGTTCAAGTTGATTTTGTGCATCAAAAGTGATGATAACTATTCAACACCAACTCAACCTTGCCGCAAAGAATCTGACCGCCGTTTCCGATTCGCCGCGTTTAGATGCCGAGGTTTTATTAGCATTTGTGTTGGCAAAAAATCGTAGTTATTTACGCGCGTGGAACGATAAAAAACTCGACGCGCCAACAATCGCCTACTTTGAATCTCTCGTTTCGCAACGTTTAGACGGCGTGCCAATTGCCTATTTAATTGGCACGCGCGAATTTTGGTCGCGAGAATTTATTGTCTCGCCTGACGTGTTAATTCCCCGCCCCGATACCGAATTATTGATTGAATTATGTTTAGCACAAATCCCCATTGATTTACCTTTCAACATTTTAGATTTAGGTACAGGTTCAGGCGCGATTGCCGTCACATTAGCTGTTGAACGTCCCGCTACAAATATTTTTGCAGTTGACACAAGTTCTGCCGCCCTCGCCATTACTCAAAAAAATGCCCATAAACACAATTGTCAAAACATCGAGTTTATTTTGAGCGATTGGTTTTCTGCTGTACCGAAAATAAAATTTGATTTAATCGTCAGTAATCCACCTTATATTCCTGCCGATGACGAACATTTAGCACAAGGCGATGTCCGTTTTGAACCAAAATCCGCATTAATTGCTGCTGAAAATGGTTTAAGTGATATAAAAAAAATCGCTGCCGAAGCGATAAATTATTTAAAACCACAGGGGCAACTTTGGTTTGAACATGGCTACAATCAGGCTGAAGACGTACAACATATTTTGACCACATTGAATTATTTTGAAATTCAAACGTACCACGATTTAGCGGGTCAACCGCGCGTCACAACAGGTAAATTTATTCCAACCTAATCCGCAGGTATCGCCATGAAGATTCATCAGTTTGCAACCGAAGAAGCTCTTGCCAGTTTACACAGTCGTCACGAAGGCTTGAACGCCAACGAAGTAGAACACCGGCTTAAAGAATACGGTAAAAATCAAATTGATGAAGTGCGGGGGGAATCGTTGTTATGGCGATTTATCAAAGAATTCACCCATTTTTTCGCACTCATTTTATGGTTTGCCGCTGGACTCGCCTTTTTTGCTGAGTCTCAACAACCAGGCGAGGGAATGAAAACATTGGGTTATGCCATTTTGGGCGTAATTTTCGTCAATGGTTTATTTTCATTTTGGCAGCAATATCGTGCTGAACGGGCAATTGGTGCATTACAAAAGCTATTGCCCAGTTACGTTAAAGTTCTGCGCGACAATAAAATTCAACAAATTGTCGCCGCACATTTAGTTCCGGGCGACATTTTAGTTTTACAAGAAGGCGACAACGTGCCGGCGGATTGTCGCTTGCTCGAAGCATTTTCGCTACGGGTCAATAACGCCACCGTCACCGGTGAATCCTTACCCAAAGCCCGTGATGCCCTGCCCTCAACCGAGGAAAGTTTAGAACACAGTCGTAATACGTTATTGGCGGGAACATCTATAGTTTCTGGTGAAGGACGTGCATTAGTTTTTGCCACGGGAATGCACACCGAATTCGGAAAAATCGCGCATTTAACG
>JAQTOX010000123.1 GCA_028713055.1 Methylococcales bacterium
CACGAAACACGGTATTCCGGTTGAACAAAAACAAGGTGGCGCGTCACCGTATTCGATGGATGCGAACTTATTGCACATTTCTTACGAAGGTCGCGTGCTTGAAAATCCGTGGACTGAACCCGAAGAAACGATGTGGCGTTGGACAGTTTCACCTGAAAATGCCCCTGATAAAGCAACGTATATCGAATTGACGTATTCAAAAGGCGATATTGTAGCGATTAACGATGAAGCGGTTTCACCTGCAACCGTGTTGGAACGTTTGAATAAAATTGGTGGTGAAAATGGTATCGGTCGTTTAGATATTGTCGAAAACCGTTATGTCGGTATGAAATCACGCGGTTGTTACGAAACACCCGCTGGAACGATTATGCTCAAAGCGCATCGCGCCATTGAATCATTAACGCTCGACCGTGAAGTCGCGCATTTAAAAGATGAATTGATGCCACGTTATGCGTCGATTATTTACAACGGTTACTGGTGGAGTCCAGAACGTAAAATGTTGCAAACCATGATTGATGAATCGCAAATCAATGTGAATGGTAAAGTGCGTTTGAAACTCTACAAAGGCAACGTGATTGTGGTCGGTCGAGAATCTGCAACAGACAGTTTATTTGACGAAAGCATTGCGACATTTGAAGATGACCAAGGTGCTTATGACCAAAAAGATGCCGCAGGTTTTATTAAACTTAATGCGTTGAGATTACGAATTGCAGCAAAACGCGCGGTAAAATAATTTTCCGCTTTGTACATACCGGCTTTTGTTCACGACTATTTTCAGTCACAATGCGGTAGCGATTCGCGTATTATGCGAATCGCGTTACTTTTACAATTAACTTGAGTTTGAAATTATGGATTATCCCGAAAAAACCTGTTCCATTGAACGTCTTGTTACCCACGAAAAATTAGTTGCCGCGACAATTGCAGGACGTAAAACCCAGCAACGTCGTAACGGTGTTTATGGTTATCCAAACGAAACGTTTGATCTTGAAGGTAAGACGTTTATTGTCACTGATTTGTATCAACAAAAATTAGGCGATATGACGGATGCTGACGCGCAAGCAGAAGGTTATCCGAGTTTAGAAATGTATCGTGATTTAATTTTGAGAATGCACGCTAACATGGAATGGAACGACGACGCTTCGGCGTGGGTGCATTGCTTTAAAGCGCAAGATTAAAACGCACCGACTTTTTATTGTTATTCCATTTTGCTAAGAAAAATTATCGGTTATGCCTGACTTTCATCCTTTTTTTCATCATGACTACGACGACGATTTAGCCGTCTTAGATGCCCAGCCAAAATTAAAAAAACCGCCATTGTATCGGGTGATTTTACTCAATGACGATTTCACACCGATGGATTTTGTCATTGAAATTTTGGTTAACTTTTTTGGAATGTCGGATGAACAAGCCACAGCAATTATGTTGCAAGTTCACACGCGCGGCGTTGGAATTTGTGGGACTTATTCTAAAGATGTTGCCGAAACCAAAGTGTATATTGTTAATTCCTACGCGCTTGAAAATGACCATCCGTTAAAATGCGCGATGGAAGAGGTTTAATTATGTTAGGAAAAGCCTTAGAAGCAACGTTAAACATCGCCTTTAAATCAGCGCGTGAACGTCGCCACGAATTTATTACAGTCGAACATTTGTTGTTTGGCTTGCTCGAAAACCCCGATGTTATTCCGATCATGAAAGCCTGTGATGGCGATATTAAATGGTTACGTGGACAGTTAGCGCGTTTTATTGACGATACGATTTCGTATTTACCCGAAAATACAACACGCGATACACAGCCAACATTAGGTTTTCAACGGGTTTTGCAGCGTTCTGTTCATAACGTACAGGCTTCGGATAGAGTGGAAGTCACGGGAGCGAATTTATTGGTTGCCATGTTTAGCGAACCAGAATCGCATGCGGTATATTTGCTCAGTAAACAAGATATTTCACGCCTTGATGTGGTGAATTTTATCGCGCATGGTATTTCTAAATTTGATGATCCTTATGAGGAACGTGAAACCTCGAATGGGCGTAAAAATTCAGAGAATGATACGAGTAAACCGCTAGAAAAATATGCCACGAATTTAAACGAAGAAGCGGTGCGAGGACGAATTGACCCGCTAATTGGGCGTTCAGCGGAAATTGAACGTACCATTCAAACGCTTTGCCGTCGTCGCAAAAATAATCCATTGCTAGTTGGTGAAGCTGGCGTAGGTAAAACTGCGATTGCCGAAGGGCTGGCAAAACGAATTGTAGAAGAAGATGTGCCTGATGTTTTATTAGATTGTGTGATTTATTCGCTCGATTTAGGCGCGTTAGTCGCTGGAACGAAATACCGAGGTGATTTTGAAAAACGGTTGAAATCGCTGTTAAATCAGATGAAAAAAGAGCCTCATGCCATTTTATTCATTGACGAAATCCATACAATTATTGGTGCAGGTTCGGCATCGGGCGGCGTAATGGATGCGGCAAATTTGATTAAACCTATGCTTGCGGCGGGGCAATTACGTTGCATTGGTTCGACGACCTATCAAGAATATCGCGGCATTTTCGAAAAAGACCACGCGCTAGCTCGCCGTTTTCAAAAAGTCGATGTTTTAGAACCTTCAGTCGAAGAGACTGTCTTGATTTTGAAAGGCTTAAAAAGTCGTTTTGAAGAACATCATGGCGTACGTTATTCACCTGAAGCCTTACGTTTAGCGGCGGAATTATCTGATCGTTATATTACAGATCGCCATTTGCCCGACAAAGCGATTGATGTGATTGACGAAGCGGGTGCGAAACAACGCATGGCGAATGTTGAAAATAAAAAAGACTTAATTGACGCGACTGAAATTGAAGAAATCGTGGCGAAAATTGCCCGAATTCCCGCAAAATCTGTGTCGAGTAATGACATTGATAAGCTAGCAAGTTTGGAAAAAAATCTGAAAATGTTGGTATTTGGGCAAGACGAGGCAATCGCTGTTTTAGCGTCAGCGATTAAATTGTCGCGTGCCGGCTTGCGGGATGCACAAAAAACGATTGGTTCGTTTCTATTCGCGGGTCCAACAGGCGTAGGTAAAACGGAAGTCACTCGCCAATTGGCGAAAGTATTGGGTATTGAGTTGATTCGTTTTGATATGTCGGAATATATGGAACGACACACCGTTTCTCGCTTAATCGGTGCGCCGCCAGGATATGTCGGTTTTGATCAAGGCGGTTTATTGACTGAACAAGTGAATAAACATCCACACGCGGTTTTGTTGTTGGATGAATTAGAAAAAGCCCATCCCGACGTTTTCAATTTATTGTTGCAAGTCATGGATCATGGGACGTTGACGGATAATAATGGACGTAAAGCCGATTTTCGAAACATCATTTTAGTGATGACAACAAACGCTGGCGCAGAAGAAGGTAGTCGTTCTTCGGTTGGATTTACACCGCAAGATCATTCAAGCGACAGTTTAAAAATGGTGGAAAAAGGATTTTCGCCCGAATTTCGTAATCGGTTAGACGCGATCATTCAATTCAAACCGCTTGATATAAGCATCGTTGGTCACGTTGTAGATAAATTTATTTTTGAATTAGAATCTCTACTTGCCGCTAAAAATGTGACGTTGATGCTCGATGCCAAAGCGCGTTTGTGGCTTGCTGAAAACGGTTGTGATACCAAAATGGGCGCACGTCCAATGGCGCGATTGATTCAAGAAAACATTAAAAAGCCATTGGCTAATGATTTACTTTTCGGAGAACTCGCGCACGGCGGACATGTCAAAATCAGTGTGAAAAATAACGAGTTAGCATTTACGATTGAAAGTGCTGACGAAATGCTTTTGACAGATTAACAAGCGGGAACGGGTACGTTGGTAAGAAACTAACGTACTCGGAAAGTGATACGACCTTTGGTTAAATCGTAAGGGGTCATTTCAACTTTGACACTGTCACCAGTCAAAATACGAATATAATGCTTACGCATTTTTCCTGAAATATGCGCGGTAACAATGTGACCATTTTCGAGCTGAACCCGAAACATCGTATTTGGCAACGTGTCGATGACTTTGCCTTCCATTTCAATTTGATCTTCTTTTGCCATAGTGTAATTTTCTCGTGTAGTTATATAAGGGTTGAATTGTAGCATAAGCGAGGATTAAAAAAGGAAACCACACAACAATCCTTTCGGATTGTGTGTGGTTAATCAGCGAGGTTTATAATCTACGCAAGTAAGGGGTCAGTTGGCACACCAATAATTTGGAGTGCTGTACTGCTCGTTCCTACATCAGTAGTAGTTATATCAGTGGGGGTCGCATCAGTAGGTGTTAAGTCTTCACCTGGAGCTAATGGTTGAACGCCATCTATACCGCCGTTTTTGATAACTTGAGCAGCGTTGTATCGATTACCGTCCGCAAATTGAAGAATTTCGACATTACTCAAAATATCTGTTCCCTCATCTGTAACACTAGAATCAGTACCAATAAACTGAACAATAATTTGTGGCACATCAGTGTCTACATTAACCGTAATTTGATAGTCGGTATCTTGATTGCCATTAAAAATAGCGGTGTCTTCACCATCGCCACCATCAATTTCATCATTGCCTGCACCGCCTTCTAAGGTGTCATTACCACCTTCGCCATTAATGCTATCGTTACCATCTCCGCCATTCAGGTTGTTATCGGTTGTGCCACCTGCCTCTTCTTGAATCAGGTTATCTAGCTCATTACCCGTACCATCGGTAGCGTTAGCACCAGAAAGTGTCAACACCTCCACATTGTCAAATTGACCTAAATCGACACTTATGTTCTTCGCAAAAATTTGATCCTGATCGCCATTTTGAGCAGTTTCGACGATTTTGTCCTCAAGATTATTCATGATGTACAAATCCGAACCGTCTCCCCCAATCAACGTATCCATACCCAAGCCACCATCCAACGTGTCGTCACCACCGCCAGCATCTAATTTATCATTACCTGCCATGCCATTGAGGACGTTATCACCTTCACTACCGGTGATTGTGTTGGCACCAGAATTACCCGTTCCATTAGTTCCTTTACCTAGAACATCTTTTAAAATCAAATTTTCAATGTTCTCACCCAAGGTGTAATTAGATGTTGCTTCAACTGTATCTTTGCCGCCGGTAGTCACGTTTTTATTCGTCTCAATAACTTTGTCACCAACGTTATCAACGTAGTAATAATCATCACCGTCACCGCCCGTCATGCTGTCAGTACCTGCACCACCGATTAACGTGTCTTTACCCGCACCACCGTCAATCGTGTCATTGCCCTTACCGCCATCTAACTTGTCATTACCGCTGCCACCGAGTAATTTATCATTACCATCTCCGCCCGTTAAAACGTCGTTACCGTTACCGCCATCCAACGAATCATTACCATTGCCACCATCTAACGTATCATTGCCAGCCATCCCCATCAACGTATCGTTACCCGCCAACCCAGATAAGTTATCATCTAGCCCCGCGCCTAAAATTTTGTTGTTTCCGGCATCGCCTTTTTTTGTTATACCTAAAGCCATTGTGAAATCCTCGTGTAATTAAAAAATAAACGTCATCCCTACCCAGAAAATAACGCCGAATGTAAAAAACCCACTCTGTAACGGTTTTTCAACATGGTTTGAATATACTCCAATTACGTTACAGAACAAAGATAGAAATTGTGAAATTGTGCGATAAATCACACTTTAACCTCACGTTTATAATTAAAAAGTTAAACTAACTAAAATGAAAATTTAAGTTTTTATAATTTGCCAACAATAATGAATCTTCATATCGCGTGCAAAATCTTCAGGAATCGTTTGGGCAGTAATATCTGTAATGCTCAAGCCATCGAAAATACTTTCGTCAAATTTAAACTTCCGAAAGTTTGTCGAGAAATACAGCGTGCCATCTGTTGTGAGTAATTTCGCCGCATTTTGAATCAACTGAATGTAATCCAATTGAACATCAAACACATTTTCCATTCGTTTTGAATTAGAAAATGTTGGTGGGTCTAAAAAAATCAAATCATATTGGCGTGACGCAGTTTTAGCTTCTTTTTCTAACCATTCCACGCAATCCGCTTGAATAAATTCGTGCCGTCCCGTTGTCGAATTTAACGCCAAATTATTCTTTGCCCACTGCAAATAAGTATTCGACATATCCACAGTTGTCGTAACCGTCGCTCCACCCATAGCGGCATGAACCGTCGCACTTCCTGTGTACGCAAATAGATTTAAAAAGCGTTTCCCTTTGGCTTGTTTTTGAATTTGCAGACGAATGGGACGATGGTCTAAAAAAATTCCGGTGTCTAAATAATCTTCAAAATTTACCAATAACCGACAACCCCCCTCGATAATTTCATGAAAAATTCCAGATTCTGCCTGTTTTTCGTATTGGTCAGTATTACGTTGTTTGCGACGAATCTTCAACAAAACTTGCTCTTTCGATACATTCAACACGCTTGGAATTTCTGCCAGTAAACCCGCCAAACGCATATCGGCTTTATGTTGATCAACGCTTTTGGGCGGCTCGTATTCTTGAACATTCACCCATGTTTTATCATCGCAATGGTAAATATCGACCGCAACCGCATATTCAGGCAAATCCGCATCATAAACACGATACGCAAAGACCATGTGTTGTTTTGCCCATTTCGATAATTTTTTCAGATTTTTCTGCAACCGATTTGCAAACATTGGCGCAGGTTCGACAGGCGTTTTGTTTTCACATTCGATCACTTCATTCATTTGCGCGACAACTTCGGTAACGTGTTCAATTCGCTGCTCAACCGTTCTTTCTTTCGGAATAAAAAACGCCTTTTCTTCAATCGTCAAACGCAACAATCGACATTCTAACGCGCCATTAAATAACGTAATCGGTTTGTGCGAACGAATTCCCAAACGAAAACCTAACTCGGGATTACTAATAATTAATGCCGCTTGCCAACCGACAAAATTGGTTTTTAAGGTTTTCCCAAATTGCTCATACAAAATAGCAGTTTCGGCTTCATCGCCTAAACGTTCACCATAAGGCGGATTACAAATGACCAATCCTTTTTCCCAACTTTCAGGCGGTTTTGCATCGCAAATATCACGGCGTTCAATATGAATTTTCCCTTGAAAACCCGCGTTGGCGACGTGTACTAACGCGGTATTGACGGTATTTTTATTTTTGTCAAAACCAACAATCATCGGTAATTTTTTCATGCCGACAATTTTGCGCCATTCAGCATCGCGTCGTAATTTTTGCCAGCATTCAGCATCGTGTTTTTTCCAACCCAAAAAGCCAAAATAATCACGACCCAACGCAGGTGCAACATCTGCTGCAATCATCGCTCCTTCTAACAACAACGTTCCCGAACCACACATTGGGTCTAAAAGCGATTTACCTTCTGCCGCCATCTTCGCCCAACCGCAACGTAATAACATTGCCGCTGCTAAATTTTCTTTCATCGGAGCTTCAATGCTCACATCACGATAACCCCGACGGTGCAAACTTTCGCCCGATAAATCCAAACTTAATTCGGCTTTTTCACCGTTCAAATGCACGTTAATTCGAAGATTCGGGCGTTCGGTGTTAATGCTCGGACGTACGCCAAATTTCGTACGCATTTGGTCAACAATTGCGTCTTTCACTTTCAACGCGCCGAAATGACTGTTGTTAATCACGGTCGAATTTTTTGAACTAAACGACACCGCAAAACTGTCTTCAGCACCAAAATGTTCAAACCAATTGATTTGCTGAACAGCACGGTATAAATCGTCTTGGCTTCTGACTTCAAACGAACTTAAAACCAGCAAAACACGGTTGGCAACTCGTGACCACAAACACACGCGATACGCCATTTCTAAATCGCCCGAAAAGGCAACGCCAGCGGTGGTGGCTTTAAATTCTGTGATGCCTAACGTGCGTAATTCGTTGGTTAAAATATCTTCGAGAGCTTTGGGAGTGGTGGCGAAAAATTGGAATGTCATTTGTTTTGATTTCTGAAATAAATAAGACTTCGAAGTACAAATCAAAATTTGTACTTCGAAAAAGAAGGGAATTACATTGTGATAATTTGATCGCCTTTGCTTACCAAAACTACG
>JAQTOX010000124.1 GCA_028713055.1 Methylococcales bacterium
GCCTAAACCGCCCATCAAATGCGGTTGTTCATAAATATGCACAAACGTCGGGAAAATTTGTGTATTTAATGCGTCTAATAAAAACGTCGATTTGCGATATAAACTGCCACCACTAATTGCGCCAACAAACGAACCCAATAAACTGCTAGCGATTTCTGCACTAAACAAAACTGGACATTGACGCGGACTTAAACTACGTCCACCTAAACGACGTAAAGTACGTTCAGCAGCTTTAATGCCAACATCCCGCGCCGATTCTAAGAATTCGGCATTGCGTGTGACGCTGTACCAATAATCACGCTGCATATCGTCGCTACGTTGTGCTAATACGGAACAACTTAACGAATGACGAGAACCTAAACGCGCTTGTAAAAACCCCAAACTATTGCCCAACACGCTCAAACCTTTATGCGTACTAACAGTCGCGCCTTCAGAATTACTAATGTCGGCGTGATAATTTCGTGCTGCATCTTCACATTCAATCGCCATTGCAATCGCTTTTTCAGACGACAATGTCCACGGATGATACAAATTCAAATCCGTAAATTCTGTTGCTAGCAAATCTGCGTCTGGCAATCCAGCACAATCATCTTCGCTCGTATAACGTGCAATGCTACACGCCGCGCTGACTGTTTCTTTTATCGATGCAGGCGACAAATCTGTTGTACTTGCTACACCTTTTCGCTGCCCAAAATAAACGGTTACGCCCAATCCTTGACTGCAATGATGTTCAATCGTTTCGACCACCCCCAAACGCGCTGTAACTGAAAGTCCATCGTCAACGCTTAAACCGGCTTCTGCTGCTGTTGCGCCTTGCGATTTTGCTTCGTCTAAAAGTTGTTGAACTGTATTTTTTAATTCTGCAATGCGTTCAATCTGCACAAAGAAATCCTTACTTAATGTTTCGACGCGGCGGTATCAACCGTGCGTGTTTTGTTAATGAAAATGTTTTTAAGGCGATTTAAAGCCGAATGCAACGTGGTATCCATGACCGTTTCGTTGCCAATCGAGACGATAATGCGGGTGAGTTCAGGCATTTTATTTTTTGTAGATGCGATGTAAATCGGTTGCACATACAAAATCGTGTTGCCCATCGGTAGAATTACCATTCGTCCCATTTCGACAGACGAACCATTTTGATCCCACAACGTAAACTGTTCTGAAATTTCAGGATGTTGTTGCGTTAAGGCTTCGATTTGTTCAGGACCATTTACTTGAACTTCTTTGCCAAATTTAAACACCGTAATGTTCGGCGTGTAAGTGTCAGTACAATTGGTTTTATCAAGCGAACTCGCCATACTAACCATGCTTAAATTATTTCGATTCACAGGAGTCATCGGCTCGATTAACACGAATTCTTCGGTATCGTTGCAATTTCCAAAATCCATCGTTTGATAATACGGTAAGACTGGTTTTTCACGCACGTTGGCGTACGCCCACGTTTCAGCCTGTTCGTAAAAAAGTTCTGGGCTAGTTTGATGATATTTCGCATACATCCGCATTTGAATCGTGAATAAATCACGTGGATAACGTAGATGCGCTTTCAATTCATTAGGCACTTCACTCAACGATTTGAATAAATTTGGATACGCGCGGTTATAAGCACTGGCAATGGCATCTGTTTTATCAACTAAGTAATAATCCACATCACCATCAAGCGCATCGACCACGATTTTTACCGAATTGCGAATGTAGTTAAACGGTTCACCGTTGTTTAATTTTTCATCGCTCATCGGTTTTGAAACAGGATATTTATCTGACAACGTGTAAGCGTCTTGAATCCAGTAAAACCGGTCTTTCGTCATCACCAAATAGGGATCTTTATCCAAATGTAAAAATGGGGTGAGTTTGTGAATACGTTCGTGAACGTTGCGATAAATTTTGAGTTTACTATCGCCAGAAATATTGGTTGAAAAAAATAATTTTTCATCGCCTAACTTGAACGCAAACAACAATTTTTTAAACAACGATGTGATTGGAATACCGCCTTCACCGTGATAAGCGTTATTTTCATCTGGATTCGTCCCAGCAATGCCAACAACATTCAGTTTATTTGGCACAATTGCATAATCGTATTGCTCCTGACCATAATAAATATCGGGATGATTAGTGGTTAAACCGACTTCTGACGACATATTTAAATCACGCAAATACCACGTCAATGGCGCGTCAGCATCTTGTGCAGCTGGCGTAATCACTGCACCATAACCATGCGTATAACGCAAATGGCGATTCTCCCAGTTCTGCGCTTCTTTTGGCAATTTAGCGACGTTGATTTCACGCGCGGCGATATTCACCTGGCGTAAATGGTCTGAGATGAAATAACGGTCTTCGTCCACCGACAAAAATTTATAGTACGGACGAATTTCTTGCAGTTGTTTGTAGCTGAAAATAATGTCTTCTCTATCCCAAACAGGGATATTTTCAAAATGTTTTTGTGAACTCCATGTTTGAATATCTTGCGCTGCATCAAGCTGTACAGTCATTTCAACGGTTTTGATATTTTTCAATCCATACGCTGCCAATGTCGCATCGATGTTGTGTTGCATAAACGGTTTTTCAGCTTTTACGGGATTCGGATTAACGACAAAACGTTGCAACGCATCGGGAATAAACTGCAGATTCGGCGTTTGCCAAACTGCTAAAAATAACAGCATCGAAATCCATAACGCCCCACGTTTATCATGTTTTTCAGAATGGACAAATTGAATGGCTACTAACGCGAAAATTAAAAATGTCCCCATCGCTGCCCAAATTAAAGGCAATTGATACCGTACTTCGACAAATCCAGGTCCAAAAAAAATCGGTTCGTGATTGTCGGTGTAAAGGAGTGAAAAACGTTGCAGCATAAAGCCCCAAAGCACAAATGCCACCACCAAACCGATGAGAAAGGTTAAATGAATTTTCGCCCCTTTAGGATAATTTTTATGTTGGTCGGGAATGTAAGTATGTTCAAGCCAATACAGCACGCCAACCATTATGAAAATTAACAGTGCTGTAATCAGTAACCCTTGTTGAATCAACTGATATGTTGGATAAGAGAGCATGTAAAAACTTACGTCATTACCATAAACCGTTTCCGTCACGCCTGATGCGCTGCCAAAAAAATACAGCAACGTCGATTCCCACTGCTCGTAAAAGGGTGTCGCAATGCCTAAGGCTAAAATAAATGAAATCGGTGTATAAATTTTTACCGAACCATTCATAAACGTATCTGAAAATTTTTGTACGCGACTTTTTTCATTACCCGTTAGTAAATTTTCATCGATATTTAAACCCAAATAACGCGATGCAATCCAAAAATGGCTAAAGAAAATAAGAAAAAATACCAGTGTCACGCCACCTGAAAGGAAAAATTTATACAGTGTGCGTAACCAAAAATACGATTCGAGTTTTAAAGAATCGTACCACCACCAATCCACAAAGAAATCGATAAAAATAAAATGAAAGGCGACGAATAAAACCACTGCCAGAGCAATTATACTGCCCAGCAACGCGGGTAAAAATTTCAAATTCCGCATGGGGTTCCCTTTATGAAAATAGAAAAAAATATGTTGGCGTTATTCTAACATTCTAAGCTGCGTTGTGTGCCACGATAACCGGATGTAACTGGATAACGTCGATCACGTCCAAACGCCCGTTCGCTAATCCGAATGCCAATTGCAGACTGGCGACGTTTATACTCGCTTCTATCAACCAACGAAATTACACGTTTCACATCTTCGGGCGAAAATCCCGCTGCAATAATTTCGTCCATTGATTGATCTTGTTCAACGTAACGCGCCAAAATTGGATCTAAAATTTCGTAAGGTGGCAGCGAATCCGAGTCACATTGATTTGGCGAAAGTTCTGCCGATGGTGGTCGCGTTAAAACACGTTCTGGAATGACGGGCGAAAGCGAATTGCGATAACGTGCCAATTCATAAACTAATAATTTCGGCACATCTTTAATCGGCGCAAAGCCGCCACACATATCACCGTATAACGTTGCATAACCCACGCTCATTTCACTTTTATTGCCTGTTGTTAAAAGCAATTTACCTTGTTTATTCGACATCGCCATCAAAACGACACCACGACACCGCGCTTGGATATTCTCTTCGGTCGTATCTGCTGGCGTATTCTCGAACGTCGCGGCGAGCATTGTTGTAAACGCATTTACCGCAGGTTCAATTGGAATACTGTGATATTTAACACCCATAATTTCAGCTTGCGTTTTTGCATCATCGTTACTCATTCCCAACGTGTATTTTGATGGTAACGAAACTGCTTCGACATTCTCAGCCCCCAACGCATCTACCGCTATCGCTAAAACTAATGCCGAATCAATTCCGCCCGAAAGTCCTAAAATCGCGCCTTTGAAACCGTTTTTTCGAACATAATCTTTAGTTCCGCGTACTAACGCTTTGTAGATACTCGTAACTTTTCTTCCCTCTGAAGGGATGAGAAGGGGAACGTTCTTTAAAGGCTGACCATTTTCAAATTCAACTACGCTTATTTGTTCGATAAATTCTTCGGCACGAAAAACAATCTCGCCATCAGCGTTCATCACAAATGACGCGCCATCAAACACCAATTCATCTTGTCCGCCAATGGCATTCACATAAACGATGGGCAATTGCGCGGCTTTAGCGTGTTTAGCAATAAGTGTTTCACGTTGTTGCGCTTTGCCAGAATGAAAAGGTGACGCATTGAGTGTCAATAGAATTTCTGCACCAGCATCTTTCGTAGTTTGCACCGTGTCAAAATGCCAAACATCCTCGCAAATATTCAAGCCAATAAATTGACCTTTGAATTCAAACACACAAGGCTTTTCACCTGCCGTGAAATAACGTATTTCATCGAATACACTGTAATTTGGCAATTTTTGTTTGCGATACACTGCCAAAACACTGCCTTCCGATAACACTACAGCGCTGTTGTACAATTTTTCGCCATCAAACTCTGGGAAACCCAACACAATTCCAATGTTTGGCGCGATGTTTGCTAAATCAAATAAAACATTGTTCGCTTCAATAATAAAATCCCGTCGAAACAGCAAGTCTTCGGGCGGGTATCCTGCGAGCATTAGTTCGGGAAATACAATTAAATCAACGTCTAAGGCGACTACAGTTTCGATAATTAGGTTAAAGTTCGCGGCGATATTGCCGACTAAACTGTCAGTTTGAACAAGCGCAATTTTTAAGTTCATAACTTTAAAAAGGAAAGGGAAAAGATGCAAATACATGATTCGCAATCATAACCCCAACTTGCCAAAAACCAATGCGTTTTGTACTGACGATTTCATAACCTTAATTTTATTTTTGAAACAGGTGATTGACATGAAAACTGAACAAGAAATAATCAATGATTCCACCTGGTGGAATTTTATTGAAGCTTTGAGTGATGAGTTTATTAACCAAACAGGCTTTGGACTTTACGCACACATTACACCATTAGATGTGCATCATGTATACGAAGAGTTCCAACAAAAACAAGCACCTATTCGCAATTTTACTCGTGAGTACGTTCGCGCTTATGTTTAATGGCTTTAATCGTGACGCTGTCGTCTTTTTTGATGCGGCAGCGTCAATTTTTTAACTTAACTTTGGTTTCAATTGTGTCGTGAAAACATTAGCCACTTTTTCAAAAAACGCTTTGCTGTGGTTTAAACATTTGCTTGTACCCGCTGCGATTGTAGTACTATCGGGCTGTGCAGGTGATATTGATGTTAAACCCGAACCTGTCGCACCACGCAAAGTAGTCAAACGTAGCTCTACTACCCCAGCTGTCGATTATGCGTTAAGTTTGCAGGGTACGCCGTATATTTATGGCAAAGCATCGCCTGAAGAAGGCTTTGATTGCAGCGGTTTTGTGAAATATGTTTATGAGCGCAACGGTGTACATTTACCCCGCACGGTGCGTGAAATGTCGAACGCGCTCACGCCAGTGGCGAATAACAATATCCATCCAGGTGATTTAGTGTTTTTTAATACATCTGGAAATTCTGTATCCCATGTCGGGATTTATGTGAATGAAAGTAATTTTGTTCATGCCCCCAGCTCTCGTGCTGGAAAAGTGATGGTGTCTAGCTTGAAAAATAATTATTGGCGAGAGCATTTTATTGATGCCCGTCGTCCACAAAATAACTGAAGCCGTACAAAAATTTAAACCTCGCTAAATTCCCACTGTTTTGAATCAAGACATGTTAATACTCTCTGGTCAGATCAGGCGCATACATCAGATTATCTATGTGCGAATTAACGTCCATATTTCAGTTTTAGCATTCATTTAATTGTGATGAAAATCATTGGAAGTACACTCATGGCGTGAAATATTCAAACTACTGTGATACAATCCCTGCATTGTCGGGGCGTAGCGCAGCTTGGTAGCGCACTTGTCTGGGGGACAAGGGGTCGTAGGTTCAAATCCTATCGTCCCGACCAATAAATTCGATATTCGTCAGAGTTCAGTTAAATTTGTCCATTCTGTGATTGGCAGCTTTACGTTGTTCGTTCATGAGTTTCTCCAGCTGTTAAATTCAAGACGTGGCTCATTCCAAGTGTTAATTAGTTTCACAGGAATGTTGTCGCTTTCGTTAGCAAGATAAAGCGCACTTTTGATGGTCTGAATGGCATCGCTAATATCTTTATATGATCTCTTGGTGTTGCTTGATAACGCCATTTTCGAATTCCAATAAATCACGGGCGTTCCGTAGTTCAGCGGGCTCATTTTTGTAATTATTTCACCTTGTAATCAAGCTGTTTCATTTCAGTTTCACACTTACCACGTTCAAAATTAATCCTGTCTTTTACGTTTTTCTCATGCTTTTTTTCAGACGGTCGAGTTGGTCGTGTAAATCACGGACTTTGCGTTCGACTTGCTGAATAGCATCGGAATTTTTAAGCCGCAGCCTGGCAAACTTGCTGTTGGTTGTAGCGTAATTTGTCACGTTGACGGTACTTAAACAATCAGTATGGGTCAATCGAAGCCACCACTAAAACGCAATAACGTTTAGTGGGTGGTATTTCACAAAACAAAACGTCATGAGACTTTTCGGTTACGCTCGCGTTTCAACCGGCAAATAATCCCTCGATATTCAGATTTCAGTTCTAAAATGCTGGCGTTCAAGAAAATCGAATTTTTACTGATTCTACTTCTGGAAACAAAGCTGAGCGTGACGGATTAAATACGTTGCGAATTAAAGTTGAAAAATGGGATGTGATTTTGGTCAAAAAACTCGATCGATTAGGACTGGAATCGCTGACATGATTTTGCTAATCAAGGAATTCGATAAGGCTGTGCGGCATAAAATCTCCTTATTCTTTAACAGCTTCAACGGATAAGGTAATGGTGACATCGTCACCAACAAGAGGTGCATATTTGCCCATATTAAAGTCAGTCCGTTTTACAACGGTCGTCGCATTTGCGCCGCACGCACTTTTCAGTAACATCGGGTGGAACATACATTGGAACGAGGTTATTACTAAGCTAACTGGTTTACTGATTCCTTTGAGTGTGAGTGTGCCATCGACTGATGCGACATTATCATCGTTAAAATTCACTTTGCTTGATATAAATGTTGCCGTTGGATATTTAGTGGTGTCTAAAAAGTCTGCACCTTGAATATGCTGATCAAATAATGGTGAACCTGTATTGACGGATGTAGTGTCAATAGTTACGTCCACTACGCCTGTTTTGACAGCACGGTCAATAGTAATGCTGCCAGTGGTTTTATCGAAACGGCTCAACTGAGTGGAATAACCAAGATGGTTATACGAAAAGCGTGGATAAGTGTGGTTGTTATCAATGGTATAAGTTTCTGGTGCAGCAAAAACAGACGCTGAGATTGCAGAAGTGAAAACTAAAAGTGCGATGTGTTTCATAATAACTCCTCTAAATTTTAAGTGAATTTAGGCAATTTTTGCCAATGCGGTTAATTTTTCTACTGCTTTTTCTAACGCTAATGCCTTGGTTTCTGCGCCCATATTTAGTCCTTCTGCATAGACAAATTCAACATCGGTGATACCAATAAACGCCAGAAA
>JAQTOX010000125.1 GCA_028713055.1 Methylococcales bacterium
AACTTTATTCTGTACTTGCAGCTTCTTCAACAAATTCATCATCTGTTTTAGTAGAAAAACCTAAAACTGCTGTTTTTGCATCTGTTACTGCCGCCGCCGCACTTTCACAATACAATTTAATGGCGCGAATTGAATCGTCATTACCAGGAATAACGTAATCAATGTTGTCAGGTGAATTGTTTGAATCGACGATACCCACAACTGGGATGCCTAATTTGATAGCTTCGGCAATAGCATTTTTTTCGTAGCCAACGTCTAACACAAAAATGACATCTGGAATGCCTTTCATGTCTTTAATGCCACCTAAACTGCGTTCTAATTTTTCTAATTCACGTTCCATTCCCAACGCTTCTTTTTTACCAAAACGTTGATAAATTGAACCATCCGCTTTCATTGCTTCCAGTTCTTTCAAACGCGAAATAGATTTTTTAATAGTTTTGAAGTTCGTCAACATTCCACCTAACCAACGGTGATTTACGTAAGGCATACCGCATAAAGCGGCTTGTTCAGCTACAACTTTACGTGCTGCTTTTTTTGTACCGACGAATAAAACTGTACCTTTATTCGCCGACATTTGACCTAAATAGTTCATTGCGTCATTGAATAATGGAAGTGTTTTATCCAAATTGATGATATGAATTTTGCTACGCGCACCAAACAAATAGTTTGCCATTTTCGGATTCCAATAACGGGTTTGATGTCCGAAATGTACGCCGGCTTCAAGCATTTCACGCATGGTTACTGCTGCCATATTTTTCTCCTAAGAATTTGGGACTGGCTGTCCCATTGGGTTACGCCACCGTTTATCCCGTTTAAAAAACCTGTGAATTCACACAAAGCACCCTTTTAAGCGTGACGATAAACGTGAGGATTGTTACTAAAATGAACGCGAATTTATAACATGATTCGTAGTTTGTAACAAGGTTGTAAAACCGTTAATGAAACTTTGCTGAAACTGTAAATTTAAAAAATAAGCGATTTCCTTGCACAACCGTATCATCATAAACCGAACTGGCAACGTAACGTTTATCGAATAGGTTTTCGACATTAAAACGTAAATCAAGATTGTTCCAGTGATATTGCGCCATCAAATCGGGACGAATATAACCATTTGTCCTAAAGCCATTCGCGCCACAGGATAATTCGGGTCTTTGATAATCAAATTGTTTTGCGTCAATTGATAAACCGCTGCTATCCAACCTAAACGTTTTTTAAACCAAACGGGAATCGAATAATCAAATGTTGGCGTAAAAACATTCAATTGATGAAGTTGGCAACGTTTATCCTTAATTTGAAAATGAAAAAAGCATGGTGAATCCGTTAGGGAAAGTGCCACAAGAACGATTTAGTGATATTTGGCCATCATCGAAACAGGTTCAAGATATTCGTGCTAATCTCACAAATAAGTTGAGAAACTGCTCAGTGTGTGAACTTAAAATGTAAAATCAAAATTTTGGAGAAACATCATGATTTCAAATAAAAAAGTTGGTATGAACGAAATACTTTCAGAACTTAACGTTGTCGCTAACAATGTTGATAGAATTTATCACTTCAATATGAAAGCCAAATTTTTCGTAGGCGGGGATTGCGAAATTGGTATCACCTCGTTTTCAGAAAAAGTTATAAAGCCCAATACATTCAAAAATATCGCTATTTGTAGCGAAACAATGACAACCGAGGAAAGACACTAAAAACTTGAAATTCAAATTTTGGTGAATCCTCCTTTTTACAACAAGGCGGCTCTGTTAGAATCTTTTCTTGCGACACCTTCTAACCTCTTAATTTGGACACCATGAGTATTATCATTAAAAATGAAGTTGAAATTGAAAAAATGCGAATTGTTGGCAGACTAGCCGCCGATGTTTTGGACATGATTGCCCCATATGTTGTCGTAGGTGTTACTACGAATCAGCTTAACGATATTTGCCATAATTATATCGTCGATGTTCAGCAAGCTATTCCCTCACCGCTTGATTATCGCGGCTTTCCAAAATCAATTTGTACTTCAGTGAATCATCAGGTTTGCCACGGAATTCCAAGTGATAAAAAACTAAAATCTGGCGATATTATTAACATCGATGTTACTGTTCTAAAAGATGGTTTTCACGGCGACACAAGCATGATGTTTTTTGTCGGTAATGTTTCACCACACGCCCAACGTCTATGCAAAATTACCCACGAGGCTTTATTTTTAGGCATTGAGCAAATTAAAGCGGGGTCGACGCTTGGTGACATTGGTCATGCAATTCAAAAACATGCCGAAACCAATCGTTATTCGGTGGTACGCGATTTTTGCGGGCATGGAATTGGTCGAGATTTTCACGAAGAGCCGCAAGTGCTGCATTACGGCAAAGCAGGTGAAGGCTTAGTGCTTGAAACTGGCATGATTCTCACCGTCGAACCTATGATTAACCAAGGTAAACATCACACCAAATCACTCGGCGACGGCTGGACAGAAGTCACGAAAGATCATAGTTTGTCGGCACAATATGAACACACAATTTTGGTCACCGAAACTAGTTACGAAATTCTAACGTTACGCGCTGAAGAACGCGCTTACTGAAATAGGCAATGACAGTGATTTTCAGGAGTTTATATTTATGAAAATTTGTGAAAAAGTTCGAATTATGCGGCACCTAAAATCATTTTCACAGGAAGAGATGGCAGAAAAATTGGGTTTATCTGTTGATAGCTATGCAAACATCGAACGTGGCAAAACGGATAAAATTATGTCAAAAAGACTTAAGCAAATTGTTAAAGCATTTGAAATGGAATTTTTTGATTTAGGTGAGCGTCGTAACGTTATTTGTTTTTCGGGTAACGAAAATCAAAACATTGTCAGAAACGTTTCGCATGGCTCAAAAAATGCTCCCACTGAATTAAAGACTAAACTCGAAAAAGCCCAGCTGATTATTGAAGCAAAAAATGTAGAAATTACTTATCTCAATGAAATTATTGAATTGATGAAAATCGCGCAGGCAAATTAAACTCAATGAACACAATACTTAATGCCACTGTATTTGAATCACCAAATGTTTTAGCGACGTTTAAAACGCTGTTAAAAAACAAAGAAGTCGAGTTACGTGAAAAATTTAATCCGGAATTATCTGTTTCAAAATTGCTACGTGAGAAATCAGATTTTATCGACGATATTCTAAACGTATGCTGGCAGCATTTCTTGGGCAATCAAGCAAAAAACGTAGCGTTATGTGCGGTCGGTGGTTATGGTCGACGGGAAATGTTCCCCTATTCTGACATTGATATTTTGGTGATTTTGCCAGTCGATGACATTACCGAATATCAAGAGAGTTTAGGCGCATTTTTTACCTTTCTGTGGGACATCGGTTTAAAACTTGGTTATAGCGTGCGTAGTATTCCACAATGTGTTGAAGTCGCTACGAGTGATCAAACAATCATGACTAGTTTGCTAGAAATTAGGCTGATTAGCGGCAGTGTTAACTTACTCAAAACGTTAAAAATTGAAATTGCACCAGATAAAATTTGGTCATCAGATCAATTTTTTGCCGCCAAAATGGCAGAACAACATGCTCGTTACGCAAAATTTCACGATACTGCCTACAATTTAGAACCCAATATCAAAGAAGGTCCCGGCGGATTACGTGATAGGCAAGTCATTGCGTGGGTTTTTAAACGATATTACAACGCTGCAACATTAAAAGAGTTAATCAAATACGGCTTTTTACCCGAGGAGGAATATGCCGAATTAGTTGCAGCATTAAGTGTGCTATGGCGCATTCGTTACGCACTGCATTTATTAACCAATCGCGCCGAAGACCGCCTTGTATTTGATTATCAACGAGACCTTGCTACGCAATTTGGTTTTAGTAATGACATGCAAGAATACAATCAAGATGTTGAACAGTTTATGCAGTTTTATTTCAAAACTGTTTTACGGCTGGAACGCTTAAATGAAATGTTATTACAATTGTTTAACGAGCGTTTTGTACCACGTGAACATAACGAAGTACGGCAATTAAACGCACATTTTGAAGTTATTAACGGATATTTAGAAGCGGTGGATACGCAGGTTTTTGAGCGGTATCCATTAGCATTATTGGAATTGTTTTTAGTTCTCGAACAACATGAAGACATCAAAGGCGTTCGTGCTACAACGGTGCGGTTAATTCGCAAAAGTTTACATTTGATTGATGATAATTTTCGTACTAATAAAGCTGCAAATCGTTTATTTATTGAAGCCTTTCGTCAACCGCATGGCATTACTAATCAATTGCGGCGAATGAATCGTTACGGCGTTTTGGCGGCATATATTCCACAATTTGCAAATATCGTGGCACGGATGCAATATGACTTGTTTCATATTTATACGGTGGATGAACATACGTTGTTTGTGATTCGTAATTTACGGCGTTTTACAATCGAAAAACATAACGAAGAGTTTCCATTTTGTAGTGACATTTTTCAGCTGATTGCTAAACCTGAAGTGCTTTATTTGGCGGCATTGTTTCATGATATTGCGAAAGGTCAGCACGGTGATCATTCTGTTTTGGGCGAAACTATTGCACGGCAATTTTGTGTACAACACGACCTTTCACGACATGACACCAATTTGGTTGCATGGCTAGTACGGAATCATTTGGTCATGTCTACAACCGCGCAACGTAAAGATATTAGTGATCCGGACGTGATTCTCAAGTTTGCCCAAATCGTTAGCAGCACAGAGTATTTAAATTATTTATATTTATTGACCGTGGCAGATATTCGTGCAACAAACCCAGAATTGTGGAATTCGTGGAAGGATGCGTTACTCAAAGAACTGTATTCAGAATCGTATACAGTGATTCGCACTGGTTTACAAAACCCCACCGCATTAGCCGATCGTTTATTGGAAAATAAAAAGGAAGCTAAAACAGAATTACTCAAATTAGGCATGGTTGAAACGGCAATTGAAGGTGCGTGGCAACATGTCAGTGATGATTATTTTTTACGTTATTCTGCGGACGAAATTGCGTGGCACACGATTGCAATTGCTGCATCACATGAACAAGATTTGCCGCTCGTTTTGCTCCGTCCACAAACGCAGCGTGGCAGTGCTGAAGTGTTTGTTTATACCAAAAACGAAGGGGCTATTTTTTCACTCAGTACCGCAACGCTAGATCAACTGGGATTGACTATTTTGGACGCACGAATTATTACCACGCTAGATAATTATGTTTTAAATAGCTTTTTGGTATTGGAACAATCGGGTGAGCCTATTGAAGATTTATTTCGTGAAGTACACATTTGCACAGCGTTACGGCAAAATTTATTACAAAACAAAGTGAAAAAAACTAAAAATATTCACCGCCAATCACGCCAAGCCAAGCATTTTCCAATTCTGACCCATATTGAATTTCATACGGATCCACTGAATCGCTACACATTAATCGAATTGATTACTACAGATCACGCAGGATTGTTATCGAAAATTGGACAAGCATTTGTGCAGCAACACATTCATTTGCACAGTGCAAAAATTAGTACAATTGGTAGTCGTGTTGAAGATATGTTCTATATTACGGATGAACAGGAAAAACAAATTACTGATACACACCAGATTGAAGCATTACGGCAGGCAATGTTAAAACAATTAGCAATAATTTAACAAACTTACTAGCGGTTAAAAATTATGACCGTTTCGCGTAAATTCTACTAAGTTTTGCGATTATCACCTGCACTATTGAGCATTAGGTTGGACGGTATAGTGCATTTCCGCTATACTTAACTCACGTCACAGTCGTGCGTACTGCAAATCATTCTAAAATAAATACCCCTTAATTTTTATTTCTACTCCAATCGTTTTGAATTTAATTCTTAACGCTATCCTTTTCTTTTGAGCTGTCTTTTATGAATCTTACCGAATTAAAACTAAAACAAATTAGTGAAGTTATCGAAATTGCTGAATCCCTTGGGTTGGAAAATGTTGCGCGGTCGCGTAAACAGGATTTAATTTTTGCCATTTTGAAAAAACAAGCAAAAGCAGGCGATGATATTTCTGGCGATGGCGTATTAGAAATTTTACAAGATGGTTTTGGTTTTCTTCGTACACCAGGCTGTTCTTATCTTGCAGGTCCGGATGACATTTATGTTTCACCTAGTCAAATTCGACGTTTTTCGTTAAAAACCGGCGATACTATTACCGGAAAAATTCGTCCTCCGAAAGATAACGAACGTTATTTTGCGATGTTAAAAGTGGATCAGATCAATTTTGAACCTCCTGAAAACACGAAGAATAAAATCACTTTTTCAAATTTAACGCCACTTTTTGCCCATCAACGGTTCATTCTAGAACAAGGAAATGGTACTAGCGAAGATTTAACACGGCGAATGATTGATTTAATTGCGCCGATTGGTAAAGGGCAACGTGGACTGATTGTCTCGCCTCCGAAAGCCGGTAAAACTATGATTTTACAAAGCTTAGCGCAAGCGATTGCTGAGAAAAATCCAGAATGTTATTTGATTGTTTTATTGATTGATGAGCGCCCTGAAGAAGTCACAGAAATGGAACGTTGTGTACACGGCGAAGTTATTTCGAGTACGTTTGATGAACCAGCAACTCGTCACGTCCAGGTTGCTGAAATGGTGATTGAAAAAGCACGCCGCTTAGTTGAACACAGACACGATGTGGTTATTTTATTAGATTCTATTACTCGCTTAGCTCGTGCATATAATACGGTTGTACCATCGTCAGGGAAAATTTTAACTGGTGGTATTGATGCAAATGCGTTAGAAAAGCCAAAGCGTTTTTTTGGGGCGGCACGAAATATCGAAGAGGGGGGCAGTTTAACAATTATTGCCACTGCGCTGGTAGATACGGGTTCTAAAATGGACGATGTAATTTTTGAAGAATTCAAAGGTACAGGCAATATGGAATTGCACTTAGATCGAAAAATTGCTGAAAAACGTATTTATCCTGCGATTAACATCAATCGTTCTGGTACAAGGCGTGAAGAGTATTTGGTGGATCCAGACACCCTGCAAAAAACGTGGATCTTGAGAAAAATTCTGCATCCAATGGATGACATGGCGGCGTCAGAATTTTTAATTAGTAAGCTGAAAGACTTTAGAACAAATAGTGAATTTTTTGAATCCATGAAACGGTAATTTCTTTTGGTTGAAATTATAGCGATGCTTGATTGAAAAATTGAGCATCGCTTTTTTATGTAATTTACTTTTTTCTAGGATGATCCGTAGCTGTTACAGGTGTTGCAACTGGTGTGGATGAACTTACATCAGAAAACAAAATATCAGCTTTAATTTTCTCGATGGTTTTATCACCAATACCAGAAACTTTATTTAAATCATCAAGGGATTTAAATTCTCCATTTTTGGTTCGGTAATCCACAATTGTTTGCGCTTTTTTTAAACCAAAACCAGATATAGAGTCAGCAATCTTCTCAGCATCAGCGGTATTGATATTGACAGGTTTAGCCATGACATTTATAGAAAATAAAATGGTTAAGGCAAGTAATAACTTTTTCATTATGAATAACTCCAAATTGACAAAAAAAGAGTGTCAATGATAGTTAAAATTACTTTTTAATACAAACAAAAAAGCCCAAAATCATGAGATTTCAGGCTTATTCGTAAAAATAAGAGCTTGGCAATTCCCTACTTTCGCATGGCAAACTGCCACACTATCATCGGCGCTAAGCGGTTTCACTTCCGAGTTCGGGATGGGATCGGGTGGTTCACGCTCGCTATGGTCACCAAGCAAACTGGCTTCCAAACTTCGCTAGAAGTTTGATATGAAAATCTGTAAGTATCTCAAGGTATTGTTTAAGCACGTCTTTTTATCAACACCAATCAAACTGATTGGGTGTTATATGGTCAAGCCTCACGGGCAATTAGTACATGTTAGCTACATTCATTACTGAACTTCCACACCATGCCTATCAACGTCGTAGTCTCCGACAGCCCTTTA
>JAQTOX010000126.1 GCA_028713055.1 Methylococcales bacterium
CGCACGCCAGCCCCTACGCCATAAAATGAATATAGATTTTCTAAATGTAGCGTGAGGACGCGATAAATTTCGTTTATTGACGGTAATTCGAGCAATTCGCCGCACGTTAAGAAATGTGAAGTTTGGGCAAATAACCACGGATTACCTTGCGCGGCACGTCCAATCATAATCGCATCTGCACCTGTTTCGTCCAAAACAAAACGGGCTTTTTGCGGCGAATCAATATCACCATTAGCGATAACTGGAATGTTTACGGCTTGTTTGACGAGTTTAATCGTTTCGTATTCAGCAACACCTTCAAATTTACAAGCACGTGTACGTCCGTGAATTGTCAGTGCTGCAATGCCAGCGTCTTCGGCAATTTTGGCAATCGTGAGTGCATTACGATTTTCATAATCCCAACCTGTACGAATTTTTAACGTCACAGGAACATCGACCGCATTTACCACAGCTTCAAGGATTTGTTTCACCAAAACTTCGTCACGCAATAATGCAGAACCCGCCGCGACTGAACAGACTTTTTTTGCTGGACACCCCATGTTGATGTCAATAATTTGTGCGCCATTTTCGACGTTAAAACGCGCGGCTTCGGCTAAATCGTGTGGGTTTGTGCCGAGAATTTGCACCGAGCGTAAACCGCTATTTGCATGGTGTTCAGCGCGTAATAACGTGCGTGGATGATGGCGCAAGATAGGATTTGACGCGACCATTTCAGAAACTGTTAAACCTGCGCCGAATTGGGTGCAAATTTCTCGAAATGGTGCGTCGGTAATTCCCGCCATTGGCGCGAGAATTAAATTGTTGGAAAGTTTATGGTGGGCAATTTGCACGTTTGTTTAATTACACTTCAATCTTTTTCAACGGCTTCGTCTTCGTTCCAAATCGGATTGTTCAAATCGTCAGGATGTAATTTCGCCGCATCAGCTGGATAAATATGCCAAAACGATTTGTCGATTGCCGCATTGTTGTAACTTTCTTTTGTGGCGTGTGTGAACGGACACCAGAAATTTTCGACCAATTTTACTAAGTACGAATGCCATTCAAACAACGCAACGCTTACGGGGCAATACCAAGAGCAATTTAAAATCCAAAACAATTTTGATTGCGAGGTACTTAACGCAAATGAACCGTCCATTTTAATTTGGTTTTTCAAATCGTAACGGTGACTTTCTTTTGCAGGTAAATAATCACGCAATGTTTTAACGTCTTTCGCGCCCATCATCAGCAAATGCCAATACGACCAATACGCGCTAAGAAAAATAAACGGCAATGTGATAATCGGCAAATAAATCATTACCATACCAACCGCACGTTTCCAGACGGGAACGTTTTTATAATGTTTGCCGATATGTACACGACTGCAATTTTCACAGGCTTTTTTCATGGGTTTTCCTTTTTAAGGTGTAATAAATTCTTATTTTTTGTGACCGTTTAAACGTATCCAATCTTCTTGTTGAACACGTGGCGCGAAATCGATTTGTTGCGCGTAGGCTTCGATGACTGAATCGGCTTGTTCTGCCAGAATCCCCGACAAAACTAAATCGCCATTTTCGACGATTAACGCACCAATCGATGAAGATAAATCAATCAGCGGTTTCGCCAAAATGTTCGCCAAAACTACATCGGCTTTGAATGGCGTGAAATCTTCAGGTAAGTAACAGTGAATTTTGTCAGCAACGTTATTTTTTAAGGCATTATCGTGGGTTGCGGTGAGAGCTTGTGGGTCAATGTCTACGGCATGAGCAACTTTTGCACCGAGTAAAATTGCTGCTACCGCCAAAATTCCCGAACCACAACCGTAATCAATCACCGTTTTGCCAGTTAAATCGTTGCTCGCCAACCATTCCAAACATAATGCGGTAGTTGGATGAGTGCCTGTGCCAAATGCTAAACCTGGATCGAGTGTTAAACAAACGGTACCTTCTTCGCGTTGTTCTTGATCGGTTGGACAAACCCACAAACGATTAGCAAATTTCATCGGGTGATAAAATTCCATCCACGCCCGTTCCCACGCTTGGTCTTCGATAAATTCGTATTTCCACGTTTCGCCGATTGTTTTGAATTTTCGGTTCATTTCCGTTTTCACAGTTTCGGGTTCAACGTTTAATTCAAACAAAGCTTCAACTTGGGTATTCGTCCAAATTTTGGTTTCACCAATGCGTGGTTCATAAACGGGTTCATCTTCGGCATCCATATAAGTCACAGAGACTGCGCCTAAATGAGTGAAATGTTTTGCGACTTTCGGCGCGGATTTTTCAGTAGTTGTTACAGTGAGTTGATGCCAAGACATTGAATTAGGAGTGCGGGAAGTGAGAGAGCATTAAGGCAAGTGCCGTGTTATTTTTACGGCAACTTGCGAGTTTTGATGTGCTTACTGAACAGTACCTCGAATCGTAATCACAACGTTGTCTTTTGATTTAGCAACTAGCCCTGCCGCTTCACAATCATAAATCGTTGCGGTTGTGGCTGGAATTGTGATTGTTTTCGCCTGTTTGTTGCTAATGTTTTGGCACGTTACAGTATGTTTCCCTACACCTGAAAGCGTTCCGCCAACTGACATATCGGCGTTATACAAATCTGTCACTTCGCTTGCACTCAATGCACGATTGTAGAAACGTATTTCATCTAATGCACCATTGAACGGTGAAAAACTTGCATCGGTTTCTGCTGTCGAACCAATTCTTAAATCGAAGTCGTTGTTGTTAAATGTGCTGTAACTATCGGCTTTACTTGTGTCTAATTTACCATTGATATAAATCGACATCGTATGAGATTTTCGATCTATTACACCGACATAGTGAAACCATTTACCTCGCGTAATTGTATTGCTAGTCAACGCATTCTGAATATTTCCGTCACCTGCTGATGTTGAATAAAGCAATGACGTACTTTTTTGAACCCAAAGAGCATATTCTCTATTTGTTTGACCAGCAGTTTGAACACCGCCTTTATGAATAATGGCAGACCATTCATTCGTAAAACCATCAATACGAATCCACGCCGACATTGTTAATTGGTTGGTTGGATTCAAACTCACCGAACTTGGAACGTTGATATAACTGGAACCATCGAATTGCAACGCTTTTCCTGACATTCCTTTCGTGCAACTCAGTTTGCCGTTGATAATGCCATTGTTGTTATTGCCGCTTTTGTCGGTTGCGGCGCAATCTTCAAAACTGTAATACGCTGACAAATCGGTTTTTAAGTCCGCTTGTGCGATGCCACTTGTTAAAAATGCAGTGACTAAAAAAAGTGTTTTTTTGAACATTTTCTTTCCTTTAAAACTTTTAATAAATACCCAGTTTTTTCTCTAAATAATGGATATTTTGCCCACCAACAGCAAATGCACTATCCGTCATAATGTCATGTTGCAACGGAATGTTGGTTTTAATACCGTCGATAATGATTTCATTCAATGCTGTCTTCATTCGAGCAATTGCACTGTTGCGCGTTTCACCGTGTGCAATCAATTTACCGATCATTGAATCATAATACGGTGGCACTTTGTAACCATTATAAATATGCGTTTCACACCGAATCCCAGGGCCACCTGGCATGTGAAATTGTTCAATTGTGCCAGGACAAGGCATAAATGTTTTTGGATCTTCAGCATTTAAACGGCATTCAATTGCATGACCTTGAATTTTGACTTGATCTTGCGTTATCGATAATTTTTCGCCTGCTGCAATCCGCAATTGTTCTTTCACAATGTCAAACCCCGTCACCATTTCAGTTACCGGATGTTCAACTTGCACGCGCGTATTCATTTCGATGAAAAAGAACTCACCTTTTTCATATAAAAACTCAAACGTACCCGCGCCGCGATAACCAATGTCAATGCAGGCTTTTGCACAACGCTCACCAATAAATTTACGTTGTTCTTCGGTAATGCCAGGGGCAGGGGCTTCCTCAACAACTTTTTGATGGCGACGCTGCATTGAACAATCACGTTCACCCAAATGAATTGCGTTGCCGTGCGAATCTGCCATGACTTGAAATTCGATATGACGTGGATCTTCTAAGAATTTTTCCATGTAAACGGTAGGATTTCCAAACGCATTCCCCGCTTCAGCTTTCGTCATGGAAATCGCGTTGAGTAATGCTGCCTCGGTGTGAACAGTACGCATCCCACGTCCACCACCACCACCCGCCGCTTTGATAATAACTGGATACCCAATTTCTTGCGCGAGTTTTAAATTCTTTTTAGCGTCATCAGAAAGTGGGTCATTATTTCCTGGAACACACGGAATTCCAGCATCAATCATTGCTTTTTTTGCAGAAATTTTATCGCCCATCATACGAATCGTTTCTGCTTTCGGACCAATAAATACAAAACCACTTTGTTCAACTTTTTCGGCAAAATCGGCATTTTCAGACAAAAAACCATAACCCGGATGAATTGCTTCCGCGTCAGTCACTTCAGCCGCGCTGATAATTGCAGGGATATTTAAATAACTATCCGCCGATGCCGCTGGTCCTATACATACCGATTCATCCGCTAAACGAACGTGTTTCAAATCACGATCCGCTTCTGAATATACCGCCACAACTTTAATGCCTAATTCACGACACGCCCGTAATACCCGCAACGCGATTTCACCACGATTAGCGATAACGATTTTATCAAACATAACGCACCGCCTTATTCAATGATAAACAACGGTTGACCGTATTCCACGGGTTCAGCGTTCTCCACCAAAATTTGCGTGATAACACCGCTTTGGTCAGACTCAATTTGATTTAAAATTTTCATGGCTTCGATAATGCACAAAGTGTCTCCAGCTTGCACAGTTTGTCCAATTTGCACGAACGATTTGCTACCTGGTGAGGCGGAACGGTAGAACGTACCAACCATTGGCGATTTAACGATGTGACCTTTAATTTCAGGTTTTGCCACCGCTGGTGGTGCTGATTCGCCTAATGTAATGACTGATGTGGTTGGTGCATTCGCGTAAGTTATCGGAGCAACGGCTGTATAACGATTGATGCGAATAGATTCTTCGCCCTCTTTAATTTCTATTTCAGCAATATCTGAGGCTTGAATAATCTCGATGAGTTTTTTTATTTTTCTAATATCCATTGATTTAAGATCTCTCGGTTAATAATCGGTGTGCGGCTTGTAACGCCAATTCATAGCCCATTGCACCTAGTCCACAAATTACGCCTTGCGCGATGTCGGAAAAATAGGAGTGTTTTCGAAATGGCTCACGAGCGTGAACATTCGATAAATGGACTTCAATAAAAGGGATTTTTGTCGCTAATAACGCATCGCGTAACGCCACGCTAGTGTGTGTAAACGCGGCAGGATTGATAATGATGAAATCGGCACGGTTAACATACGCAGCATGAATCAGTTCAATGAGTTCGTGTTCTGCGTTACTTTGGTGAAACGTCAGCGAATGCTGTAATCTGTGCGCTTCTTGTTCAAGCGTGTATTGAATATCCGCGAGGGTTTTATTGCCATAATGACTGGGTTCGCGTATGCCCAATAAGTTTAAATTCGGGCCATTTAAAACAGTAATTATCGACATTACATTCTTTCTTGGGTGAACAGTTAAAAAACACGCTAATTTTACCGAGTTGTGACAGTTTGTCCAGTTTAAGCATGAAATGCGTTTAACTTTGCGTATTTTGGCGAATTTTGCGACTTAGTAAATTTTATTCGTTTCGCCAACGCTTCGAAATTAGCGTCTTTCGAATATGGAAAAACACCCAATAAAGGTATTTGTAAACGCACTTCCAAACTATCAATCGTCAAATCAACACAATTAAAACTAGCATCATTGCAAACTGCAATCCAACCCACGCAATTTAATCCTGCATTTTTAATAGCTTCGGACGTAAGTTGAGCGTGGTTGATGCACCCTAATTTAATCGCAACTACTAAAATAATCGGCACGTTTAGTTTTCGAGCTAAATCCGCAATCGTTTCATTTTCATTTAAAGGTGCATACCAACCGCCAGCACCTTCCACAATTACCACGTCCGCTAAATTTTGCATCGTTTGGAAATTTGCAAAAATAATTTCTAAATCGACTGGATTAGTTTTACCTGCTAAATGTGGCGAGATTGGCAACTCGTAAGCGTAAGGGTTAATCAGTGGATAATCGACAATTTTTGTTCCCATTTTTTGAATCGCTAAAGCGTCGCTATTTCGCCATTCACCGTCGATTTTTTCACAACCCGAAGCCACGGGTTTCATGCCAATTACCGACAAATTTTGCTGTTTGAAATGGGTCATCAACGCTAACGTTACTGATGTTTTACCAACGTTTGTGTCTGTGCCAGTGATGAAGTAAGCGCATTTCATGATTTCAAAAAATCATCTACGGATGTGATTGTTAAATCAAAGGACGTATTTTCTAAAAATTTATAAAATTCTTTATCAATAACACCTTGTTTGGTTAATTCAGTAATGGCTGTTTCTGGCTTTATTTTGCAGGATTTAACCAAAACTAATTCATACGCCTTCAATTTAACAGTCAGCCACGCCGCTAAACTATCCGACGTTATATCCCAACTCGCGGGGAGTTCTGGTGTTTTTAAACTTTTTATTTTTGGCAACCAAATAACGAAACGATTTCTTTTTATTTCTGAAATAGACGAGACCGTCACAAATTCAGGTTGTAAGTTTTGACACATGATTGCCGTTTGTTCCATGGCTAAAATCGCCATTTCATGCGCGGCAACGTCATCAAATTTCCACTTTTTTTGTGTTGTGCGAATCTGGTTGGCAAAATCGCCACCACCACAAACCACAACGGTTGGTACATTTGATTTAAGAATATGCTTTAAACAATCAAACATTTTCCCAGTTTCAAGCAAACTGCCACCTAATTTTATGACTCTCATTTTTGAAATCGTTTTAAAACTTGAAACATTGCTGCTGCTTTGTCGAAACTTTCTTGATATTCATCTTCGACTTTTGAATCATTCACAATGCCACCACCTGCCCAAAACCGAATCGTGTCATGTGATTGAACCAACGTACGAATGGCGATATTGGTATCCATGTTGCCATTAAAACTAATGTAACCAATCGCGCCACAATAAACCCCGCGCCGATTCGGTTCGAGTTCTTCAATAATTTCCATGGCACGAATTTTCGGTGCGCCCGTAATCGAACCACCTGGAAAACAATGTTGTAACAAATCAAGCGCGTGATGATTTGCTGCCAATTCGCCTGTTACGGTGCTGACCAAATGATGAACGGTGCTATAACTTTCAATTTCAAACAACTTCGGTACACGCACTTTATGACACACTTTGCTAATGTCGTTCCGCAATAAATCGACAATCATCACGTTTTCAGCGCGATCTTTTGGGCTGGTTTTTAAATCCAAAATTTGTGCGTCATTTTCGAGTACGTCAGATTTTCGTGGGCGAGTGCCTTTAATCGGTTTCGTTTCGACGATTTGACCTGTTAATTTTAAAAAACGTTCGGGTGATGAACTCAAAATTTTCACATCTGGAAAATTCAAATATGCACTAAATGGCGCGGCGTTGATTTCGCGTAAGGCTTCGTAGGCTTGCCAAGTATCGCCTTCGCAACTTGCCGCGAATCGCTGCGTTAAATTGACTTGGTAGCAATCCCCTTCTTTGAGGTAATGTTTAATTTTTTGAAAGGCTTGCGCGTAACCGTCTTGTGAAAAATTGGCTTTGATTTCGCTGGTGACAGAAAAAAGCATGTTGTCATTCGTGGTTTGTAAGCCACTTAAATAATGCAATATTTCGTCAAATTTTGTTTCATCATACGTCAGTAAATAATTTTTTTCGGTTTCATGGTCAACAATGATTGCCCAGTCATAAATTCCCACC
>JAQTOX010000127.1 GCA_028713055.1 Methylococcales bacterium
GACTAAAATAGGTGTGTTAGAACGATTGCGTAACGCGGTATGTAAAACGGCACGGTGTTCGGTAACGTTGATTTTTTCACCCGAAAACATTGCGTTAATTTTTGTTTCTAACTGCGCTTGTCTCGCCAAGTTAATCAATAATGGCAAAGTGTCATCATCAATACGATTTTTGGAATAATCGAATAAAATGTCACCAAAAGTTAGTGAAAATTTTTCATGACGGTGTGAGTCATTTTTAAAACTTTCGACTAAACTTTGATTACGAATGTGGTCATAATGATTTTGTAAATCCGCCCAAACGGGCGTAGCGGTCAACGATGCCATACGGTAGAACTCCGATAAAAGAAAAATTGCCGCAAGTCTACGAAAATTATCCGACAAAAGCAACGAAAGCCCCAGCCGTTCAGGGGGGGATGTAAGCTGCTCAATTCGACCGTATTCACAATGGCGATATTTTTCGCATTTGTGCTAATATCGCCGCCAGTTAGTAGAGACTTCAAATTCATATCAGCAAAAACCAGTGGGTGGTAGTGATACACACCTACTCTTGTTATTGGATGGCATTATTTAACTGACCGTGCGGAATGCCCCATCCAGAACCGATAGGTTTCGCTTGTTTTAGAGAGCAGCAGTTCTGGTGTAGCCGCTTTTGATTTATCTATACTCATGTTGTAACATCTCCTCGTACTTGCATTTATGGTCATCGAAGAAAGCCAAGAAGCTATAAATGCGTAAAAAGTAAATCTATTTGCAATCTCAAAAAATCGGGATTGTATAACCCCATTTGAGGCGGCAGGTTCTGTCGTGACTGTAAAGCGTTCCCCATCTTCTAAACGGGTCAAAGCTCGTGGAGATGCGAAAGGTACTGGTAATTTCCAGTACGGGTCAGTCGAAGCCACTACTAGAACCGCGATAGCGGTTTAGTGGGTGGTAGTTCACAATAATAATTTAAACAGCAGGTAGAGAGGGTTTATGAACATAAAGCAATTTCTTAAAAAAACGTCGCTCGGTTTAACCGCGTTACTATTTTCGTCGGCATTATGGGCGCATGGTGGCGCAGCGGGTACCGATACAGATCAGTGTAAATTTGAATTACAACCGACACATTGGATTCATTACACAGCCTATCAACCCAAAGCCTTTCCGGCGGAAGATTTCTGCGGCAATATTCCAAGTATCGATACCTTAACTCAGTTAGTTTTTGATTATCAAGACATGAAATACCGCAATATGGCTGTTGAATTTGAAGTTACTAAAGAACCCGAAGGTAAACGGGTTTTTTTCCAAGAAGCGGCAAAGCACAAATCTGGAACAGTATTACTGTCACTGCCTGAAGGCGTACCTGAAGTTGGTAAATACTTAATTCACATCACACTCGTGCCTGATGCTGGTGAAGGCGAACGCCTAGACGCGCACATGAGTTTCCAAGCGGGCAAAGGTCAAACTGCCTCACGCAATGAACTATTTTTATACGGTTTCTTTGTATTCGCTGGATTGTACATCGTGTACTTATCGAGCGCAGGCTTTAAACGCACCGTTGATGGCATGTTGGGCAGATTAAAAGATTAAATCGGAATTTCAAACAAGGATGTTTTTTTATTACGAGGCAATAGAACAATGATGAAATTAGTATCGGTTAGTGTATTCGTGGCTTTATTTTCACTACCTGCATTTGCTCAAAACTATCAAGATCACGATGCTGGAATGCTTATGAATCATGGTGATGGTCATTTGATGGATATGGCGGGCGGTATGGTCATGGGTAATAATTCCGAAATTTTACCTGGTGGTTGCGACAAAATTGCTGAGACCAAAGAAATTACGGTTCACGCCGGTCATAAATATGCTGAAAAATTTCCTGGTCGAATGTTTGCGTTCGATACACAGGAATTTCAATTCAAACCTTGCACGAAACTGACGGTGCATTTTATCAATGATGACAGTGTGCGCCATCAATGGATGATGCACGGATTACCGAAGTATTTATATCCAAAAGGTATGTTTCATTTGGAAGTTTCAGGACCTGCAAAAATTTCAGGAACGCTGATTTTGCCGCCCGGTGACAAAACGTATTTGGTGCATTGTGACATCGCACAACACATGGAAAAGGGTATGAAAGCCCAGCTCAAAGTGGGCAAAGGTGATGGTGATTTGCCAAGCATTCCGAATGTAACCGCAAACACCGTGCAAGATGATTACAAAATTACCTTGCCAGAACTGCTCGCAAAAGCACATGAAGAAGCAAATTTACCTGAACCTGTCGTTGAACCCGTTTTGGCAGTAAAACCGACCGTTGTTGTCGAAGAAAACAGTAGCTTTTCAGGTGTAACAGCAATCGGTTTGGCGTTAGGTATTTTGGTTGCACCTGCTTTAGCACGCAAGTTCAAAGGGATGACGGTGACAGAAATTATTGCTTATTTATTTGATTTGAATAAAAAGCTTATTGAGTTATCGATTGAAACCGTACAGCGTTTGCTAAAAATGATTCAAAAATAAAAAACCGTTAGCTAAAAATTTAAATGCTCGGCTAAAACATGTCACCAATCAGAAAAAGGAAATAACCGAGCATCGGAAGAAAATCAATCGCTGTAGCGATGCCTACATCGGTGGTTTTTTGCTGTTATTTTACAAAACAGCTTTTTTCAGCAGATTCTTCGATTTCTTTAAGTTGTTTGCGTAACTCTTTGCTTTGTTTTGGATCACGAAAAATTGCCCCATTATCACCAGGTGTAGATTTAAGATAGGTAATTGTTTTCGCGGCTTCAAAGTCATTGAAAGTCAATTTTTCAGCAATTTTATCCAGCTTACAGCCACACGCATATTGATTGATATAATTCAAACCACCATGTTGCGCGACGCAATTCAAAACATATTCCACGCGATCTCGAGTAGGATAATCGTTTGTTAAAACAATTGGTGCGACAGTCGCTTCAACTTCTTTTTCGGGATTGCTCGTACAACCGGTAATAATCAACAAAAGCGAAGCCGTTAAAAATAGCGGTTTTACTAAATTTTTCATTCTAATTCGTTCCTTCAATTCAAGTAAAAATAACAGTTGCAGCTTAACATTATGGATTCACAAACAAAAGTGATGGGTGTCATTCTCGCGGGCGGACAGTCGCGGCGTATGGATTATCAAGATAAAGGCTTACAGATTTTTCGTGGACAGTCGCTAATTTCCTATTCATTTAATGCGTTACGTCCCGTTGTGAGCGAGTTGATTATCAACGCGAATCAAAATTTGGATACTTATCAAAAGTTTGGTGTACCCGTTATTTCCGATTTGACGCAAAATTTTTCTGGAGCATTAGCGGGAATTTTAGCCGCAATGAATTATACCAACGCGGATTTGTTACTGATTATCCCGTGTGACGCGCCTTTTATTACGTCGGCGCAATTGCAACATTTGCTTGCGGAACATAAGTCCGGAGGTGCGGACATTACCGTAGCGCGTACTGGTGAACAAATTCATTCGGTATTTTTAGTAGTAAAAACGAGTTTGCAAGCCAGTTTAGAAACTTATTTAGCGGCGGATAATCACAAAGTACAGTTATGGCTGGAACAACATCATACAAACTATGTTGATTTCGGTGCAGATGTGAAAGGTTTTGAAAATATCAACACACTGAATGAGTTAAACGCTATTCTGTAACCGTCACGTCAAAACCTAACAACCGAATTTTTTGTGCAAAATCTTGCATTACATCTAACGGCATTGCCTGCAAATTAACCGCTTCGGGTTGTTGTGACGGACGTGCTAACGTGTAAATTGTCACGTTTTGAATCGGTGTCGTAGCATGAATTGTGGTTAACAGCTCTAAAAATCCTTCACTTTCACTCGCCAAAAAACCACGTTGTTGATAATCGACCAAACAAATTTGGATTTTTGTTAGACAACATTGAACGGCAAGTGTGATATTTTTCAAAACTGCTTCGTTGGTTTGTGCGGAATGATTGATTAACGCTCTGCCTTCGAGTGTACCGCTATCCATTTTGAACCACACTTCGCCCCCAAAGTTGTATAACACTTTCAAACCCGCTTGCACAACAGGGCGGTGAATCAAACTGCCATTAGTAATCAATACAAAATGGCTATTGGGGAAAACGCCTAATTCTGTCGCAATATCACCAATCAATTGAACGGCAACATCAAAATTTACCAAACTGGTGGGTTCGCCATTTCCTGCAATAGCAATATCTTTGATGACACGCTGTTCGTTTGGAACATTCATGCGATTATAAAAATCACTATGCAACACATCATCTAAAAACGAACGTAATTCTTTTGCCAATAAATCTAAATCAATTTTAGGAGCGGCTCCGAGTTTTAATTCTGGCACTTGGCAATAAATACACCGCCAATTGCAAGCATTATTGATATTAAAATTGATGCCAATCGACAAACCACCAGCGCGGCGTGAAAGTACTGGATAAACGTAAGTTAAGCCGGTGATATTACGATTGTGATTAGTGACAGTAAGTTTATTAGACATTTAAATTTAAAGGGCTGGATTAACAAAGTTTTCAAGTATAGCACATTGAAAAGCAGGGATTTTTGGCTGTGATATACTCTCATGATGCGCGGCTGGTATGTGCTTCGTTTAACTAAAATTATAAAATTTAATGAGGGGAAATCATGTGTTGGAGTGGTGAAGCATCAGGCGTATTAGCTGCCGTTGGTTTAGGAACAGCCTATTACATTGCTAAAAAAGGAGAGTCCAAAGAACTTTGGATTCCGCTGACATATTTTGCATTGATGGAATTATTACAGGCGTTCACTTACGTTTATATCGATCTGTGTGATAACCCAAATAATCAAATACTAACAATGTTAGGCTATTTACATGTAGCGTTTCAGCCGTTTTTTGCCAATATGGTGGCGATGTATTTCATTCCCGAAAGCATCAAACTTAAAATCCGTACCGCCGTTTATACGCTTTGTGCCGCTGGCTCAATTTTGATTTTGTTCAAAATGTATCCGTTTGCTTGGGCTGGAGAATGTGTGATTGGTACGGAAGGTTTTTGTGGTCCGCATATTTGTTCAGTGTCTGGCGCGTGGCATATTGCATGGCAAATGCCGTTGAACGGTTTATTATCGCATCCGATTGAATGGTTATTTAATTTCAACTGGGGCTTGCATGTTTTGGCGTATATTTTGGTAGCGTTTATCTTGCCAACGCTTTACGGTTCATGGAAATTTGTATTGTTTCACTATTTTATGGGACCTTGGATTTCGGATATTACCACCGATGATCCAAACGAATATGCGGCAGTGTGGTGTTTGTTCTCGATTGCACTCTGTGTATCTGTAATTAAATCGCCGGTGCGAAAATACTTACACGTTACAAACTGGCCTTTTTATAAAAAAACGATTGGCGATTCATTGTAAATTTTACAATTCGCGTCATTGTTCACGATGGCGCGAATGATAAAAAATAATTTAAATTACTGGTTCAAAAAAACCAGTACGTGGCTCTTTTAAACCACGTAATTTAGAAATATTTCTTATAAAATCAATATATATCAATGTATTACTTTTTTTAAAGATTGGTATGTTATTGGCTACAATTCGCCATGAGGCATAGCGTTATACTTTAACCTTGCCGATTTCAAATAATTTTTAAATTCAATTTGAGGAAATCAATATGTTAAATAATTACATTTTCGATTCATTGTTCGATTTTAATTCGCTGTTTAATTTCAATCCATTTAACCCATTTTTCCATAAAAAAAATGCACCTAGCACCACGACGACTGGTACAGATGTAAATATCGGCGTTAATCAGTCCTACACCGTTAAAACTAACGGCTTAAGCATTCATGGCAATACAGGTTATGAAAAAGTCACGGTCGCTCAAAATGTCAGTGGTATCAAAATCGATTCGACAGTGGACTCGGTCACATTGAGTGGCATTAAATTTGATCCGAGTGCTTTGGTTTCAACCACAGGCACACTTGCTATCAATTCAGCGGCTGGAAATTTAGCCACACTTAGTGTTGCAGCGAATCATAATGAAGCTCTGAATTTTTCTAACGCAGTGGGAACGCTATCACTTGATAATTCGGGGAATGGTGTTTTTAACTTATCTCAGATCCAATTAGACAAAAACCAAAGTTTTACAGTTACTAATAACGATTTGCAGGTTTATGGCAATTCGGGGCAAGAAAAAATTACTCTTACTCACGGTGTGACAGGTATTGAAGTTTCTAGCACCGTTGAAACCGTTATACTTGATGGGAAATCGAGCGACTTTTCTTATGATGTTGAAGGTGACACGGTAGTTATTTCTGATACGAGTGGAAATGACGTAGCGTTTGTTAGCGTGAATACGGCTTCGACAGGCTCACAAATTCAATTCTCCGATAAAACGCTAAGTGCATCGTGGGAGATTACGGGTTCATTCGGGCGTTGGAATTCGTGGGGTGTAATAGTTACTGATCCAACTACACCTTCGATTCCAACCACCATTTCTGGCGGCACAAATTTTTCTTATTCGGTTGATTTTAGTCAAGCTAATTTAGGTAGTAACCTTGCGAATGTTGAGACAGATATTAAAACGGCTTTGGACAATATTGGACAATATGTCAGTTCAAAAACAACGTTCAACCTTCAAGTTTTAACAGAGCAAACCTCGCCAAAAACTTTGGCAGAAGCAAATGCGACAATGGTTAATACGATAACGCCAAATGGTGCCGCTCAAACCACTACATTTCTAGCGGATTCGATTTCTGGTACAGATTCCAACGGGGTAACTCCTGATTCTACGTTATATATTAACCTTGCAAATCTTAGCCAAATGTCCTTCAGTGGCACACCTATCGCAGAGAAATATGATTTGACTAGTATTTTGACACATGAAATTTTGCATGGCATGGCATTTACCGGAAATCTTGGGACAACAGATGGTTTGAAAACACCCTACGATGCATTGGTGTCGATGCAAAATAATTCGCCTGTTTTCACTGGTTCTTACGCTGAAACGGCGAATGGAAATGCGCCCGTACCATTAGATTCTGCGAGTGCTGGGGATGGTTCTGCGTATTACCACGTTGCTGTTGCCAACGATTTGATGGCGGATTCACTGGGTAAAGGTGAGGTACGAACTATTTCAGAATTGGATGTGTCGATGCTTCACGATATGGGAGTGTCAATTATAGGTGTTTCGCCTACGGGTTAAAATGTACTTCGTTATATCAAAGAAATAAGACAAAAAAATCCGCTTCAACTGCGGATTTTTTTGTATTCGTTGAAAACAAATAAGCCCAAAATCACCAGATTTTAGGCCTTTCGCAAAAATAAGAGCTTGGCAATTCCCTACTTTCGCATGGCAAACTGCCACACTATCATCGGCGCTAAGCGGTTTCACTTCCGAGTTCGGGATGGGATCGGGTGGTTCACGCTCGCTATGGTCACCAAGCAAACTGGTTTCCAAACTTCGCTAGAAGTTTGATATGAAAATCTGTAGGTGTCTCAAGGTATTGTTTAAGTTTTTTGACAACACCAATCAAACTGATTGGGTGTTATATGGTCAAGCCTCACGGGCAATTAGTACATGTTAGCTACATTCATTACTGAACTTCCACACCATGCCTATCAACGTCGTAGTCTCCGACAGCCCTTTAGGGAACTTAAAGTTCCAGTGAGATCTCATCTTGGGAGGGGCTTCCCGCTTAGATGCTTTCAGCGGTTATCCTGTCCGAACATAGCTACCCAGCAATGCCATTGGCATGACAACT
>JAQTOX010000128.1 GCA_028713055.1 Methylococcales bacterium
CAACCGATTACATGGTCTAAGGCGATTTTGGTTTTGATGGTTTAGTGCGGGTTATTCGTCATGCGCTACTTCGCGTTGAAATGGAGGAGCATAACAAATTACTCGTGGCTGCTTTAGAAGCTGCTGTTAACGGCATTGTAATTACCGACAAAGATGCAAACATAAAATGGGCAAATCCCGCATTCACTCGTTTGACCGGTTACAGTTTAGAAGAAGCTATGGGCAACAAACCCAGTGAATTGATAAAGTCAGGAGAACAAAATGAACTGTTTTACCAAGATATGTGGCGGAATTTACTGAATGGAAAACACTAGCGCGGTGAAATTATCAATAAACATAAAAACGGCTCGTTGTACTACGAGGATTTGAGTATTTCCCCAGTAAAAAATAATCATGGTGAAATTGTTAATTTTATTGGTATTAAAGAAAACATTAGCGAACGTAAAGCCTTAGAAGAGATACTGTACAAACTGGCGAATACCGATCCATTAACCGGCTTATTTAATCGGCGTGTATTTTTAGAACGGCTCACTCAAGAATCAGAGCGAATTTCACGTCTTGGTGGTTCAGCGGTACTGTTAATGTTGGATTTAGATTTCTTTAAACGTGTTAACGACACCTATGGACACGCTATGGGCGATGAAGTGTTAAGACAATTTGCCGACATCTTGCGAAAAAACTCCCGTAGCATTGATGTGGCGGCTCGTTTCGGTGGTGAAGAATTCGTTATTTTGTTGCCGAGTACGAACCAAAATGAGGCCTTCATCGTGGCAGAACGATTGCGTAAACAAGTTTCAGACATTGCTATTGAACATCCGAAAGGTATCGTACATATCACCGTGAGTATTGGTGCAGCGGAATTATCTGAACATGATGTAGATGGTGAGATTGTATTGAATCATGCAGATTGTGCTTTGTATATAGCAAAAGATTCTGGACGCAACAAGACGTGTTGGTTTCAAGATGTTAAATAGAAATTTTCAAATATAACTTTAGAGCGAGCCTATTATGTGTCTAGCTGTTCCTGCCAAAATTATGAGTTTAAACGCCAATACTGACAATTTACTTCGCACTGGAAATGTTGATTTTTCAGGTGTACAAAAAGAAATTAGTTTGGCTTATGTTCCTGAAGCAAACGTAGGTGATTATGTGATTGTTCATGCAGGTTTCGCGCTGTCTGTTCTCGATGAAGAAGAAGCACAAGCAAGTTTGCAAGCCTTTCAAGATTTAGCCGACTTTGAAACCACGTTATGAATTATACGCAAGCGTTTCGTAATCCTGAACTCGCACAACAATGGGTTAATGCAATCAAATCGTTGGTGACTCAAAAATGGTGCATCATGGAGGTGTGTGGCGGTCAAACACACAGCATCATCAAATACGGTATCGATCAATTATTGGCTGAAGAAATTGAGTTAATTCACGGTCCTGGTTGTCCCGTTTGCGTCACACCGTTGGCATATATCGACAAAGCCTTAGCCATTGCCGCACAACCCAATGTAATTTTCTGTTCGTTTGGTGATATGTTGCGCGTACCGAGTTCACATCAGGATTTACTCAGTTTAAAAGCGCAAGGTGCAGATATTCGCATCGTTTATTCACCATTGGACGCACTCATAATTGCGGAACAATCACCCGACAAAGAAGTGGTTTTTTTCGGCGTAGGTTTTGAAACGACGGCTCCGACTACAGCGTTGGCGGCATATCAAGCAAAATTAAAACAACTCAAAAATTTTTCATTATTGATTTGCCATGTTCGTGTTCCACCCGTAATGCAAGCGTTATTGAAAACGCCTAATCATCGCGTGCAAGGTTTTTTAGGCGCGGGTCACGTTTGTTCGATTATGGGTTTTCACGAATACGCACCAATTTGTACACAATACAAAATGCCAATCGTAGTCACTGGTTTCGAACCCGTGGATATTCTGCAAGGAATTTATCTTTGCGTAAAACAATTGGAAGAAGGACGTTTTGCTGTTGAAAATCAATATGCACGTATCGTCAAAGAATCAGGAAATTTATCTGCACAAGCCTTGATGCAAAAAGTTTTCAACGTGGTAAATCGAAATTGGCGCGGCTTAGGTGAAATTGCCGATAGCGGTTTGGCATTAAATTCGGATTATGACGATTGGAATGCCGAAAATCGTTTTTCAGTCGGCGAAATAAACACGCTAGAACCGATTGAATGTCGGAGTGGTGAAGTGTTACAAGGATTAATTAAACCTGCGTTATGTGCTGAATTCGGTATAACCTGCACGCCAGAACATCCACTCGGCGCAACAATGGTATCGTCAGAGGGTGCATGTGCTGCCTATTACCGTTATCGTCAAAATGCACTAAAATCCTGACCACCACTGTACTTTTTTAATCATATTTTATTTTTGTGGGGAACTCACTGTCATGCCTATTCAAAATGGATTTTTGCTTCAATTTATTCAGTTAGCTGGCCCTTTTTGGCAATCTGAAAATAAAAAAAAGATTCGACAGTTAACATTAGCATTGTTTGCCCTGACAGTGATTCAAATTATCGTAGCGGTGGTGATTACTGAATGGAGTGCAAATTTATTTAATGCGTTAGAGCGGCGTTCAATGTCGGGTGTCTTAACGCAAGTGGGATACATTATTTTAATTTTCATTGCCAATATTGCCGTTACGGTGACACATTTTAAAGTGAAACGTGAGTTGCAACTGGATTGGCGAAACTGGCTCACCACAAAGTTAATCGCGCAATGGATGAATGATGGACGGCATTATCTCGTCACGCATATTCAAAACGAAAACTCGCACGATAATCCAGATGGACGTATCGCCGAGGATATTCGCATCGCTACGGAATCGGCGATTGATTTGATTCATTCCCTGATTTTCAGCCTTTTACTGCTAGTAAGTTTTAGCAAAATTTTGTGGACGTTATCAGGGGTTGTGACACTGGACTTATGGCTGGTTGAAATTCCAATTTATGGGCATTTGGTTTGGCTCGCATTACTTTATGCAACGGGCGCATCGATATTAGGTTGGTGGATTGGTCGCCCACTGACTACCGCAACGAATGGACGACAAAACGTCGAAGCCAATTTCCGTTTTGGTTTAGTTAATGCGCGAGAAAACTCTCTCGCTATTTCGCTTATCCACGGTGAAGATACGGAACGGCAACGATGCTATGGTTTGTTTAATGAAATTGTCGAGGCTTGGCAACGACAAACAACAGCTTGGGCGCATATTTTTATGTTCACGTCAGGGCATTCCGTTTTACTGATGGCATTTCCAATTTTGGTTTCTGCACCACGATTTGTATGGGGCAGTATTTCATTAGGCGGGTTAATGCAATCCGCGCAAGCCTTTCAACAAATGACTTCTGCGTTGTCATGGCCAGTCGATAACATGGCAAAAATTGCTGAATGGCGAGCATCGGTTGAACGGGTATTAAGTTTAGTTCACGCTTTAGATACCTTAGAACAAGAAATGACGCACCGCGATCCACATCGTATTCAACGTATTAAAACGGAACAATCGATATTGAAATTAAAAGATTTGTGCATCATGCGGTTAGATGGCGTGGTCTGTTTGCATAAAATGGATATTGAAATCAAAGCGGGTGAACGTATTTTAGTGTCGGGTAACGTGTTTTCTGGTTCAAAACTCTTCAAAGCCATTGTTGGTTTCTGGCCGTGGGGTGAAGGTAAAATTGAATTGCCTAATGATGAAATCTGTTTTGTTCCACCACGCCCCTATTTACCAATGGGAACGCTACGTGCTGCAATTTGTTATCCGTTACCCGTCTCAGATGTGAATCAAATGGAATTGCAGGAAAAACTTGAAGCCGTTGGATTAAATGAATTAAGTGAAAATTTGGATAATAGCGACAGTTGGGATACCGCTTTATCACGCGAACAACAACAGCGATTAGGTGCGGTGCGTTTACTCTTGCAGCAACCCAAATGGATTTTGTTACAACAAGCCTTTGATTCACTCGATTCGGATGAAGAAATTGCCATCATGCGTTTGATTTGCCAAGAATTACCCAAATCAGCGATTTTAACGATTACCCATGAATCTCGCGCCGAAGCCTTCCATCAGCGCAAAATTACCTTAAAGTGAGGCGTTTCACTATGACACAAAAAGTAGAACAAGCACGTGGTAAAAAATTGCGTGGTGTGAATCTAGGTGGTTGGTTGGTATTAGAAAAATGGATGACACCGAGTATTTTTGAAGGTTTAAATGCGACTGATGAAACCACGTTTTGTGCCGAATTGGGTGATAAAGCAGACAGCATTTTAAAAGCACATTGGAATAGTTTTATTACGAAAGACGATTTTATTTGGTTAGCTGAACGCGGCATTAACGCGGTTCGTATTCCGGTGGGACATTGGATTTTGGGCGCAGATTATCCGTATCACCGCAGTTACGGCGAAACCCAATATCCATTTGTAGTTGGCGGTATTGAGATTCTCGATAAAGCCTTTGATTGGGCAGAAGAATTCGGCTTAAACATTGTGGTTGATTTACATGCCGCAGCGGGTTGTCAAAATGGGTTTGATAATGGCGGCATTAAAGATGTGTGTGAATGGCACACACAAGAAGCCTATTTAGAACATTCACTAAGTGTTTTAGAACGTCTTGCACAGCGTTATTGCAATCGCACTGCACTGCATGCGATTGAAGTTTTGAACGAACCACGTTGGGATGTGCCGACCAATTATTTAAAAAATTACAATACGCTCGCCTATCAACGTATTCGCAAACATTGTTCGTCCGATAAAGTGGCGGTTATTTTTCACGATGGTTTTCGCACTTATCAAGAGTATTTAGGCTTTGGGGGTGAACCCGAATTTGAAAATGTTATTTTTGATATTCACCGTTATCAATGCTTTGACCGTACGGATATTGATTCAGATATTTACACACATATTCATAAAGCTAGCGGTGAATGGAAACAAGAAGCTGACGGTATTATTACCGAATTGCAATTACCTGCAATGGTTGGTGAGTGGAGTTTGGGATTAGATTTGAAAGTGGTGTCACTTTGGGCGGAAGGACCTTTCAATCATGCCTTAGAAACGATGGATGATTTTCAAATGAATGTGGCTTATCGCGGTTATGCAGCGGCGCAATTGGCAACATTTGAAAAATACCAAGGTTGGTTTTTCTGGAGTTACAAAACCGAAACAACACCTGCGTGGTGTTTTCGAGATTGTGTGAATAACGGTTGGTTGCCAAGCAAATTCGACTAATTCAAAACGCCGTTGACGTAAAACCAACGTCCGGCAACTTTTTTGAAGCGGCTGATTTCGTGCATCAGCCGCGTTTCACTGTCTTGCACATAAAACGCATTAAATTCTACTCGTCCTTTTTCATCTTTCGCGCCACCTTTTTTGGTGTGCAAAATTTCTAACTTTTGCCACGTCGTGTTGTCTTGTGAAAAATCGAGTTGTTTCGGGCAGGTGGTTTTGTGCCATGTTGCCAGTAAATAATCGGCGTTTTTCAATACATACGCGCTGTAACGTGAACGCATTAGTGCTTCGGCGGTAATGGGAAAATGTATGCCATTGTGAAAGGATTGACAACAGTCGGTGTAGTTTTGGTTCAAACCACAGGGGCAACGTGTCAGGTTGATTATGTTCATTTGGCTAGCAACTCAGAAATAGCAAATGCAGAACTAATTGCGCCTTCATGCAAACCTTCACCCAGATAAGCTCCTGCATGATACGTGTTATTTTCGCCGTTAGTTGCAATCACTTCATCGCGATAACGTATCGCAGCCACGGAATACAAAGGCGTGTTGTGGTGTTGTCGATGAATGATTTTGTCGGGATTAACACGTTGATTTAAATTGTATGCAAGACTGTAGTGCGGATATTTATTAGAATCAATTCCATACAAACGATTCAGATAAGCATTGTAGCCGTAGTGTTCATGCGTATCTGTTTGGAAAACGTCAAATTCAGAATAATAAGACACCCCGAAATGTTTATAAAAAGAAATATCTGTATGAATGACGGTTTCAATCTGATTTTCTTGCCACGCTCCAAAACGACGTTTCTCGTCATCGTTTGCATCGCCTAATAGTTTTAAAACTTGCTCTGGCGTAACGGCAAACACAACTTTATCAAACAGTAAATTATCGCTATTTGCCATTGTTATCACCACGCCCGTTTCTGTTCGGCGAATCATTTGAATATTGGTGTCACGATGAATTTTGCCATCAAATTGTTCGAGGATTTTTTCAATGTAAGTATAAACGCCACCTTGAACGCTATCCCATTTGGTGAACATACTCGAATGTCGTAACAACGGAATGGCAATTTCTGCGGGAAAATCGGCTATTTTCTGATAAGGCATCGAGTAAGCGTACATCAATAGCATTTTTAACCACACCGCATAAATTTCGCCATTCAAATAAACTGACATCGGCTGATTACGGAGTTGCTCTGGTTTTGCCTTGAATGCTGCCAATAAAAATAATAAATAACCTCTTAAAACAGGTAATGTTTTCCATATTTCCATCACACGTTCTTTCATGCCTTTGCAATGATGGATAATCCCAGCACCAGATTTATAGCAACGACCGTCGGCAAAAAATAATTCACTTGAAGTTTTACCTTGCACCATTTTTACGTTTAGCGCGTTCATCAACTTGTGAAAATTTGGAAAATGGTCTTGCTGAAACTCAATCACACCATTGTCGAGAACTAAATTGGAATCGAGATTAACACCCGTAACATTCTTGTTTAACGTGCGGATATTACCGCCCAAAATGGGTTGTTTTTCAAAAATGGTAATTTCATGTTTCTTGTTCAGCAGATAAGCTGTAGTCATGCCCGCTGCACCGGCACCTATAATTGCTATTTTCATATCCATTTCCTCGATTTTTATAATGCAAACAACAAGACGATTTCAAAATAAATAATCAAACCGTGAACAAAGATAGCAGATTAGAGCGTTATAGGCTGCCCGTTTTTTTAAACGGGCGATTTTTCTATCTATCAACCTCATTGAGTTTATTCATCATGTCCACATCAAGAGAATCAATGCTGGTACGAATATGCAAAAAGAAAATACCGAATAAAACGGCGGCAACTAACACGTCAAACGCTACGCCTAACTCTACCACCATCGGCATTCCATTGGTTGCCACAATCGCGGCGAAAAATAAGCCATTTTCAATCGACATAAAACCTACAACGTGTGCAACCGCTTGACGATGAGAAATCATCAGCAACAATCCCAATAACACCACAGACAAACTTACCGCCAACGCATTCAACATAATCATCGACGACGTTTGGATAATCGGTTGCAAAACGTAATAGCTAAATACCATCAAACTCGCGCCACTCAACATCACAGCGGTATTGTTTTTCAAGGCTTCAACGTCGCGGTGCATATTCATCGCTAGCACTTGTCTTTGTAGCATCCACGGAATAAAAACGACTTTCAGCGCGAAAGTTAGCACCGCCGAAATATATAAATGTGGATTATCCAAACTGAATGCTGCCATCGAAGTCGTCAGCGTCAACAACAATCCTTGCACCGCAAACACAAAAATTAGTCGTAACAATCGTCCTTGTCCGAGCATTAAAAACGAAGTCAAACCGACTAACGCCGACATCGACAAAATCGCTTGGGTATACAAATCTTGAGATTCAATATTCATCGCGTAGACTCCAAAATGATGTGACTGAGCATTCCAAGC
>JAQTOX010000013.1 GCA_028713055.1 Methylococcales bacterium
ATGAAAACATTAAACTGTGACGATGCAGATATTAAATACTGGTTAGCATTATTACGTATCGAAGGTATCGGCTGTAAAACATTTGCCAATTTGATAGAAGAACATACGCCCGAAGAAATTTTCACATCGCCTGCCACAGAATTGCTCGCATGGGGCATTAAAAAAAATTTCGTCGAAGCCATTACACAATTCGATTGGGCAGCGGTGGAGTATGATTTGAAGTGGCTCGCGCAGCCGAATAATGACGTTTTAAAAATTACACATTCGCTTTATCCCGACCCATTAAAAGAAATTTACGATCCACCACCATTGCTATTTGTTCGCGGTAATTCCCACGTTTTAGCGTATCCACAAATTGCCATTGTCGGCAGTCGTAATCCATCGGCATTAGGAAATAAAACGGCGTTTGATTTTGCGTTTGAGTTGAGTCAATACGGTTTCGCGATTACGAGCGGATTGGCGTTAGGTATTGATTCCACGGCGCATCAAGGCGCGTTAAGTGCGGCGGGTTTTACAATTGCGGTGGCAGGAACAGGGTTAGACCGTGTTTATCCGTCAAGTAATCGGGATTTGGCTTTAGAAATTGTCAACACGGGTGCGATGGTTTCAGAATTTCCGCCTGGAACAACGGCGAAAGGTTCTAATTTTCCGCGTCGTAATCGAATTATTAGCGGACTTTGCCAAGGTTTATTAGTCGTTGAAGCCGCACAGAAAAGTGGTTCACTCATCACAGCACGCATGGCGTTAGAACAAAACCGCGAAGTATTTGCCATTCCAGGTTCAATTTATAGCCCGCTTTCACGTGGCTGCAACGCCATGATTAAAGAAGGCGCAAAACTTGTCGAATCGCCGCAAGATATTATTGACGAATTGAGCCAATACAAATCACGCATTAGCTTTTTGCGTACCGAGCCAGAACAATCACTACTTGACCCAGACGGACAAACATTACTGAATCTAGTCATGTTTAGCCCAACGTCAATTGACGATTTGGTTGAAAGCTCGGCTCAATCCGTAGAATCTATCGCCGCACAATTGATGATGTTAGAAATTCAAGGCTATGTTGAAGCTGTGGCTGGCGGGTGTTATATCCGAGTGAAATAGATTCAGTTGTATAAAATCCTAAAAGTTTAGGAATTGGTTGTGTCGTTGGTAGAGGTTGAGAAAGTGAAGAAGCATAGAAAATTAAGAATTTACAAGGAGATTTAAAGATATGAATATTTGGTATCTAATAAAGTTTTTTACAGAGGAAACTCATGCAGACCAATTTATTAAGGGAGATCTTTATCTGAATAGAGTTTCATATTTTAAATATGGCAAATTTAATTATTTAAAAAAGAAGAAGTTTTTTACCTTATTTCAAAATTTTGAAAAGTGCGATTGCAATGATGATGGTCGCGCTGATAGAAGTGAAACTACAGCTTCTTTATTGCAACTTAATCAATCAAAGGTTGTTATAAATTTTGGAAATGAAAAAGTTATTTTAGAAGAAGGAAATGAGGGCGAAACATTTTCTGTAGCACCCAACGAATATGATAATCATCATTTGTTTTGTATGTATGCCGTTCGTACATTCGACTTAAAATGCGTTAATGGACACGTAATATGTGATTCAATCGATGAAGATGAGATTTTAAAAAAACAATTAGAAATCGATGAAAGATGCTTTAAGTTTGGCAAATTTGCGGTGATAGTTTCAGCATCAAAATTTTTTAGTCATCTTAAAAAATCCTTAGAAAAACAAGAATACAAAGGTGTATGCCGATTGGTTGATTACTATGATAAAGATTTATTTCATGGTCACTTTCAACAAAATGAAGCACCTTTTAAAAAACAGAAAAAATTTAGCTATCAAAACGAATTTAGAATTTTGATTAAACCTAAAACATTTGATGGAAAAGCCATTGTTATCGATGTAGGAGATATGTCAAGTTTTACCATAAAGACGGAATCCTATGAATTGCCTAAAATTTTGGAAAAATTAGTAGTAAAAGATGATTGTGTAAACAATGAGAACTAAAAAATGAGCTACGCAATTGAGCAACAAGAATGGCAAAGTTTGCCAGAACACGCACAACGTGAAATTTATGATTTTTTCCTTTTCGTAAAACAGCGTTATGAACAACGCGCTACACAAAAAAATGATTTAAATGAAACGCTCGCTTTTTCAAATCACAGCGCAAACCTTGTTGAAGAATGGGCGAGCGAAAAAGAGGATGAAATATGGATGTAAAAACCGCAGATGTTGTGTTGTGCGAGTTTTATTTCAGTGATTTGAAAACGACTAAAAATCGTCCTGTTTTAGTGTTGAAAGACAATTTACCGCATTATGATTTTGTTGGTTTGCCGATTAGTAGCCAATTGGACAAATTACACGATGGTGAATTTGAAATTGATAATTCAATGTTTCAAATTGGCGGTATTCCTAAAAAATCAAAAATAATTGTTCGTAAACCGTTTGTGGTTTCAAAAAATGTGGTGATTAAAAAATACGGTTCGCTCAATCAACACGATTTTGCAAATTATCATCAATTGTTTTGTCAGTATTTTGGTTGTGACTGTGTTTAAAAAATATCAGGAATTGGTTACGCCATTGATTGGAGGTTGAGTCGGATTTGGTCAGTAGTTGATTCACTGGAAATTTCGACTGATTAACAAACCTAAAAAGCAAAATGTTGTTAGCCTGTTAAGTCAATATAAACAACGCATTAGCTTTTTGCATTCAGCGATAGAACAATCATTGCTTGACCTAGACGAACAAACATTATTGAATCTAGTCATGTTTAGCCCAACGTCAATTGACGATTTGGTCGAAAGCTCGGCTCAATCCGTAGAATCTATCGCCGCACAATTGATGATGTTGGAATTGCAAGGCTATATCGAATCAACAGCAGGCGGTTGTTATATCCGCGTAAAATAATTTGGAATTATGAAAGAAAATATATTTGATGTTTTGATGTACCTTTTTGACAACTACATGGATGACGATAGTGAGTTGTCGCCCGATAACGATGCTGTAAAAACTGAATTGCTCGAAGCCGGTTTTGAACATAAAGATGTTACGAAAGCCTTTGATTGGTTGGAATCGTTGGCGATTGAAGACCTTGATATTGCTGCACAAGCCACTTCTTCGTTGCGTATTTTTAGTGCGTTTGAAAAAGAACGTTTAGATGTTGAATGCCAAGATTTAATGATGACCTTAGAGCGCACAGGGATTTTGAATTCGGTAAATCGTGAATTGGTTTTAGACCGTGCGATTGCATTGGAAGAAACGCTTTCGCTAGAAAAATTGAAATGGATTGTGTTGATTGTGTTACTCAATCAACCTGATGAAGAACTCGCTCTTGCCCGCATGGAAGATATGATTTACGACTTGATTCCCACTTATCTGCACTAAATTTTATCAAAGGGATATGGATTAAATGAGTAAAAGTCTTGTCATTGTTGAATCGCCTGCTAAGGCTAAAACCATTGAAAAGTATTTGGGCAAGGATTTTCACGTCCTCGCGTCTTACGGTCACGTCCGCGATTTAGTACCCAAAGAAGGCGCAGTTGATACACAAAATGATTTCGCTATGCGATATGAAGTGATTGAACGCAATCACCGCCATGTTCAAGCAATTACCAAAGCATTAAAAACCTCCGACACACTTTATTTAGCGACCGATCCAGATCGTGAAGGTGAAGCGATTTCGTGGCATTTGTTGGAATTATTAAACGAGAAAAACTTACTAAAAAATAAAACAGTTCATCGTGTTGCCTTTCATGAAATCACTAAAAAAGCAGTGATGGAGGCAATTGCAGCACCTGCAGAACTGAATTACAACATGGTTCACGCGCAACAAGCCCGACGCGCTTTAGATTATTTGGTGGGGTTTAAGTTGTCACCGTTGTTGTGGAAAAAAATTCGACGTGGTTTGTCGGCGGGTCGGGTACAAAGTCCTGCGTTACGGTTGATTGTAGAACGTGAATTAGAAATTGAAGCCTTCAAAAGTCGTGAATACTGGTCAGTCGATGCCGCCGTTTTCGCACTCGAACAAGCATTTAAAGCGAAACTCACTTATTTTTCTGGCGAAAAAATGTCACAGTTCAGCATTCCTAATGCTGATTTAGCAACACTCACGCGACAAGTGTTACTCGATGAGGCAAAGGGAGAATTAACAGTTGCTAAACTGGAAAAGAAACAACGCAAAAGTAATCCTGCGCCGCCATTCATCACATCTACATTGCAACAAGAAGCCGCACGCAAACTCGGTTTTACGACGAAACGGACGATGACGGTTGCTCAACAACTTTATGAAGGCATTGATATTGGCGGCGAAACGGCGGGCTTGATTACTTATATGCGTACCGATTCGGTCAATTTATCAGTGGAAGCCGTAGATGATATTCGCACGTTGATCGCCGAAACGTATGGGGCAGAGAATGTACCCAAAGACCCCATCATCTATAAAACCAAATCAAAAAATGCACAAGAAGCCCATGAAGCTGTGCGTCCGACTTCAGCGCGATATTTACCGAGTCAAATTCAACCGTTTTTATCCGCTGAACAATTCAAACTTTACGAATTGATTTGGAAACGGACGATTGCTTGCCAAATGATTCACGCGACTTTGAATAGTGTGGCGATTGATTTGAGTTGTGCGAATAACAAACACGTTTTTCGGGCAACTGGTTCATCGATTGCAAATCCTGGTTTTATGGCAGTTTATTTAGAAGGCAAAGATGATTCTAAAGAGAGCGACGATAAAGAAAATTTTCTACCCGCATTAAAAGAAGGCGATGTTGTCAAATTAAACGATGTGATAATCGCGCAGCATTTCACCGAACCACCACCGCGTTATGGCGAAGCGAGTTTGGTTAAAGCGTTAGAAGAGCATGGCATCGGTCGTCCTTCAACTTATGCGTCAATTATTTCAACGTTGCAAAATCGAGAATATGTCACGCTCGAAACTAAACGTTTTCATCCAACAGACGTTGGACGAATTGTAAATAAATTTTTGACAGAACATTTCACAAAATACGTTGATTACGATTTTACGGCGAATTTAGAAGATGATTTGGATGCCGTAGCACGAGGCGAAAAAGAGTGGATCCCTTTAATGCACAGTTTTTGGAAACCGTTTGGTGAATTGGTCATCGAAAAAGAAACCTCCGTACAGCGCAAAGATGTTACGCAAGAAGCGATTGACGAACTTTGTCCACAATGCGGCAAAGCGTTGTCGATTCGATTGGGGCGTAATGGACGTTTTATTGGTTGTACTGACTATCCGACCTGTGATTACACACGTAATTTAACGGATTCTGCGACGCTTGAACCCGAACTTGTTGAAGGGCGCGAATGTCCAGAATGTGCATCGGCACTGGTTTATAAAAGTAGTAAATTTGGAAAATTCATTGGTTGTACTGGCTATCCCGATTGTCGCTATATTGAACCCATCGAAAAACCTATCGATACTGGTGTGCGCTGTCCACAATGTAATAAAGGACAAATTTTCAAACGCAAAGCACGTAGCGGGAAAGTATTTTATTCGTGTGAAAATTATCCAAAGTGTGATTACGCGCTGTGGAATACACCACTCAAAGAGGTTTGCCCGACATGTCACTGGCCATTATTGACATTGAAAGAAAGTAAAAAACGAGGTACGGAGAAAGTCTGCCCACAAAAAAATTGTAATTATGTGGAAGCCGTTGAAATGAACGAGGTGGAATAAGAATTTGTGACGTAATCACGGCATGTTGCCGTGATTACCTTAAATTGATGAATTAACCGGCTTTTAGTTTTGCAACTAATTGGTTAATCAAATTATCGGGCTTGAAAGGTTTAACAATGTAGGACGTAATGCCGACTGAAATTGCTTCTTTTACTTTGTCGCCATCTGAAGAGGATGTCAGCATAATCCAAGGTGGAGTCGCTAATTTTTCGTCATCTTTAACCGCTTGATACAATTCGATGCCGCTCATGCCAGGCATGTTCCAGTCACAAATGACCACATTGATTTTAACTTTCGCCATCATCATCAATGCTTCACGTCCGCCAGGAACGTCAAAAACGTGTGCAAAACCCGCCTCACGCAAAATCGCTTTTGTTAACGTCCGCATTGACGCTGCATCATCAACAATAAGAATTTTTTTTTGTAACATTTCGGGTGATATATCCATTTTCCTTTCCTAAAGCTATGTAGTTAATTTAATTTCGCGGTGCATCGCACTATGATGGTTCGAACCGCATTTTACAATAGTTACGAATTTCTCAAAAAAATTCTAAGATTCTCCGTACATACAGCACCGATAACCTGTCAGTACTTCTCCTCAAAAGGAAGTATGAGCATTATAAACGATACATTAACATCATCAAACGGTTGCTTTTAGCAATAGATGTTTGAACGCAAAACAATAACCTTTTTAACAATAATCACTAACCTGAAATTTATGCTGAGAATTACTGAATTAAAACTCCCACTCAATCACTCTGTTAGCGACATACAATCTGCTGTGCTTTATCGGCTAGGTGTCGATTTAAATGAATTTATTAGCTACAAAATTTTTCGTCAGGGTCACGATGCGCGAAAACGTGATGCAATTCAAATGGTTTACACTGTTGATGTGGACATAAAAAATGAGGCTGAAGTATTAGCGCGTTTTACCAATGACATTCACATTAGTTCAACGCCAAATACCGAATATCATTTACCACTAAATATCGTGGCTCTCAATAAAGCTCGCCCAATCATTATCGGTTCTGGTCCATGCGGTTTATTAGCAACGTTGATTTTAGCGCAAATGGGTTTCAGACCTATTATGTTAGAACGGGGTAAATCGGTTCGTGAACGCACCAAAGACACGTTTGCATTGTGGCGAAAAGGTAAATTTAATGCCGAATCAAATGTCCAATTTGGCGAAGGCGGCGCAGGCACTTTTTCCGATGGCAAACTTTACACTCAAATCAAAGACCCGAATTATTACGGTCGGAAAGTATTACAAGAATTCGTCAAAGCAGGCGCACCCGAAGAAATTTTATATTTAAGCAAACCTCATATTGGTACGTTTCGTTTGGTTTCGATGGTTGAACAAATTCGCGCCACTATTGAATCGTTGGGCGGCGAGATTCGTTTTGAACATCGTGTCGACGAATTACTCATTGAAAACGGACAAGTGCAAGGCGTGAAATTAGCGACGGGTGAAACGCTTGAAAGTCAGCATGTTGTTTTGGCAATTGGTCACAGCGCACGCGATACGTTTTCAATGTTGCAACGTAATGGTGTTTATATGGAAGCAAAACCCTTTTCGATGGGGTTTCGTATCGAACATCCACAATCATTGATTGACCAATGTCGTTTTGGTAGCCACGCCGGACATCCATTATTGGGTGCGGCAGATTATAAACTGGTGCATCACTGCAAAAATGGAAGATCGGTTTATAGTTTTTGTATGTGTCCAGGTGGTACAGTCGTTGCCGCAACGTCGGAAGCTGGTCATGTTGTCACTAACGGCATGAGCCAGTATTCACGTAACGAACGTAATGCCAATAGCGCAATCGTGGTTGGTATTACACCTGAAGTCGATTATCCGCAGCATGTTTTAGCGGGTGTAGATTTACAGCGGCATTGGGAGCGACAAGCATTTTTGTTAGGTGGTGAAAATTACGCTGCTCCAGCACAATTAGTGGGTGATTTTTTGGCTGGACAAGCATCAACAAAATTCGGAACTGTTGAACCGTCTTACACGCCGTCTGTTAAATTAGGAAATTTAAGTGCTGCCCTACCCGATTATGCGATTGCTGCTATTCGTGAAGCATTACCCATGTTTGATAGAAAAATAAAAGGTTTTGCCATGCACGACGCACTGTTGACGGCAGTTGAAACGCGAACATCATCGCCTGTTCGAATTAAACGTAACGAGCAATTCCAGAGTTTAAATACCCTCGGTTTATATCCTGCTGGCGAAGGTGCCGGCTACGCGGGTGGTATTTTATCTGCGGCAATTGACGGCATTAAAGTTGCCGAAGCCGTGGCGCGTGCCATGCAAAGTTAGGACTTTGACATCCACCCCCGCCTAAAAAGCGGGGGATTCCTCAGTGTAAATCAAAAAAATTGTAACTTGATAGGTCTTTTGCACATTTTCTGAATCGTCTCATACACCTTCTGTTGCTGAAATGGTTTTAATATATAGCCTTTTGCCCCTGCTTTTAACGCATTAAGTACCATTGCCTCCTGCCCATGTGATGTGACCATCACAATTCTTGCCTCAGGAAATTCGCCCATAATCGCTTGCGTCGCCTCAATGCCATCCATTTCTGGCATCGTAATATCCATCGTGACTACATCAGGTTTGCAAATTTTATAAGCTTCGACCGCTTCTTTGCCATTTGCCGCTGTCTGAATAACTCTATATCCCAACCCGTCTAACAGCATACTCAGTTTTTTAACAATAATTGGTGAATCATCAACTACTAAAATATCAAGTACCGTATTATTCAAAATATCCATCATGTCCTCACTGTATTCAAAAAACTGTATCAAATAGCTCTTGCGAACCCACAAGACTAATCGTCATACCGCCCAATGGCGTACTTAAACTCTGCGCGTAAAACATTTTACATTTCATAGCTCGAATTACGTTTACATCTTTTAAAATTCGCGGCGGCGTAATGCTGATGCCATTTTTATCGAGTCTCAATAAATCTATGGTCGAATGCCCTAGAACAGTGTTAATCACGTCCCCTGCGGCGGCTTTACGATACGTTTCAACTTCGTGATCTTCAATACTTAACCCATCTATCATTTTACGATAAATCGCGTTAATTAAAGACGCTTCAAAACTAAAAACCACCAATAGATTTATTTTTCCCCCCATAATAATAACTACCGTCATATCAAGCAAAACAAGCGCATCTAATTTTCCACTGACACTGTTGCATTCAGTAGTTTCAATTCCGAATTCGCTTTTAAAATACGCGTATGTCCTTTTTGTTACTGATTCCATGACTTCAATAATGAGTTGTTTTTCTGACACCCTAAACCTCTTTGTTTAATTTTTTTTTATTGTAATGGTAAGGTAAATAAGAATTGTGTCCCTTGTCCGACAACTGTTTTAACTGTCAAATCGCCGCCTATATTTTTCGTTTCATTTAACACTGCCGCTAAACCTACACCGCGTCCTGCTAATTCTGTCACTTCTTGTTGTGTACTGACATTGTCCATAAAAATGAATTTGATGATTTCTTCATCTGAAAACGCTGCAACTTCATCAGCAGTATAAATTCCTGCTGTGATAACTTTTTCACGCAACGCTTCAAGATTGATTCCCGCACCATCATCTGCAATCGTTAATTTAATTGCATCGCCGACAATAGCAACGTAACAAGTAATTTTTCCCACCTCATCTTTATCCATTTCCCAACGCACTTCAGGACTTTCGATACCATGCGCCACCGTGTTGCGAAACACATGAACCAATGAACGCAAAAATGCCTGATAAGCACACGGATCTATCCAAATATCCGAACCGCCTTTCACCACAATCGGCGCGACTTCTTTTTCCATCCGTTCAGCTGCTTGTTGAACTAGCCCATTAAATCCCATTAGCACATCTTTAAATGACACTTTGCGTAGCGTACTGATTTCATTGAGTAGTTTTCTCACCTCTGAAATCGACGTATCGACCGCTTCGCCACACAATAAACGATAAGCAAGTTTTTCCATTTGCAACGCCTGTTCGCAGGTCAAAACGATGCTTTCGCCATGAGCAAGGAATTTATCGCCAAGGGCTTTAGACAAGATAGAAAGATCTTCATTAAAAGGAATTTGAAGCATGCCTGATGAAATAATATCTGTAATTTGCTGATATGTGAGTGTATCGCCCAGCGTAAGCAAGTTTGATAAATGGCTTTCAATTTCATGCAGAATTTTTGGTGTATTCGGAAAACTAAATTGGTTCAATAAACCTTTGTAAGTATGAATTTCGCGGTAAAGTTCTTTCGCCAGTATTTGTGGTGACATTGAATCGCTTAACATTTGTGGCAATTCTTGGGATAAAAACTTGCGGAAGGCTTCAACAAGATCAAAGAAATTGCGACTATCGGAAATTGCTAAAACAATCAATTCAAGATGCAGACGTTCTTTGTCCAACATCGCCGCAATCTGTCGTTCTTGCGTAATATCGGTTAAAACGACCATGAATTTATCGTGTTCGAGAATTTTATATTCGGCTTTCAGAATTAGCTCGTTGTGTTGGATTTCTGCCGGCAACAACGACAACATATTTTCACGCACAAATTCGTCAGTCTCATTTTGCACCGATGAAATAATCGTATTGAACAAATCAGTTTTCGTTTTATCGTCATGAAAAAATACCTCGGCGGCATATTTACCTGCTGGAATCTCCCCCAACATACTTTCACAAGCACGACTGTATTCGTTATCGATAATTAAATTCGTACCAAAAGACAAAAATCCTTGCCCTGAATTATCAAGTAAACTCCTGAAATCTTTGTTGGCACGTTCCAATTCGGTGGTCATAGCGCGAATAAAATTCATCAATCGAAACACAAATGGCAATGTAATTAGAATAACAACCAGCGATGCAATAAAAATAGTGAAAATATATTGCAGTTGATGCTCTCGAATACTTTTTGCAGACACATCAATTCCGACAACAGCATCAAGCTTACCTGAAGATGTAAAAATAGGCGCATAAGCCGACAACCAGACTCCCCAATCATCCGTATAAATTTCAGGTTCAATATGTATTTCATTATTTTCGGGTGTTGCATTAAAAACACTGGCAAATTCTTCTGTGATTTCCTCGCTGGGATAAATATCACCCGTCGCATTTACATCTTTTTTTGAACCATCGACGACAAAAACAAAATTTCCGTTATCCAATTTTCGCATGGTATAGGCATTGGCGATTTCTGTGCCGTGTTCACGCATATCCCATAATTTACTTACCAATTTGATGTATGACTCTTTTGTATCATCTTCAACCGTTTGAATTTTGCTGTGCAAATCACCATCAATTTCTTTAGCCATCATCGTGACGACATCGTGGATTCTTAAACGTAATTCGTCTCGCAAAAATCGATCGACTTGAATGGACGTTACAACGGTTAAAATCAAAATTCCCATCATCGTTAACCCGCAAAGCGAATAGGTTATTGATGTGACAGTATATTTTTTGGTCTTTGCTGTTTTATTGCGGCGAGGAACTTTTTGAATGTCTGCGGGTATTTTTTTCATGAGAAATACTTCGATTTTGTAGTTCGAAAAATGTGGATTAAAACGTAAACGTGGCAGTGAGGAAACCTTGTAACCAAACTTTGTTACCCTCACCTAAATATTGTTTACTTGCTGCACTGGGTACAAACGCTTCGAGACCTGTTGAAAATTCTAACGCATCACTAAATTCCCAATCTGCCAATAAATTCACTTCATTACCATAATTTGCCGAAGTCAGTGCAAAGGCAGCAGGATTTACAAATGTAAAATTGATGTAAATTAAATTGAGCGTGACGCTTTCAACCGGAGTCACAATGAGTCTGCCGACGTGTGTAACTAAATTGGAATTATCTAGCATCCATTCCCCCGTAATTTCGCCCTGGAACCATGTTCCCCACGTTCCAAAACCAGGTGACATACTGTCAAAACCTTCGCCTTGAATCGCGTAACGGTAACTTATTGCGGGTTGCCAAAATAAATCTTCACGCTTGTATTCAATTTGCCCGAAACCACCAGACGCATGAATTTTTGTTTTATCAATGAATTCGGTTGTAGCAATTTTGGTTGAATTGATTTGATAGGCGTATTCCGTACTGATAGTAAAATTTTCCAATGGCGAAAATTCAACTCGCGCATTGTAAGTATCGTTATCTAACCCTTGTTTACCGAGTGAATCGGTTGAACCGTCGTCATGCAGAGAACGTTTATTGCCAGTTTTAATGTAACTTAAAGCGAAATGGGTGCTATCCGAATACGCATATTCAAGGTTTGCGCCTTGATAACTTCTTTTTTCGGCGGGATTAAGCGGTCGCGTTTCTAAATAAAAACCTTCTAATTTTATGGCTTCAAAATTAAATCGTCCAAGTATCGTATTGTTAAAAGCGGTTCGCGGATTTATCCAACCCGCGCCACGATTACCGCCATTATCTGCCCCGTAATTTAATAAAAAGCCAGAACCTAATTTATAGTTTTGTCTGCCACCAGATAAATCAACGGTAATTTTTTCATCTTCGTCCAATAATTTCCCCGACTTCCAGCCTAAATATAATTCTTCCGTTTTATTTTTATAATGATAGTTATCATAACGTCCTAGAGTGGTGTAATCGGTTTCTTGAAGATACATATCAACACCTTTTTGCGTATAACCCGATGGATCATGCCCTAGCGTGCTGCTATAAACATAACTAAAACCACCGTACAGTTTGCTGTCGTTAAATAAATTTAACGACGCATTTAAATACGGTTTTGCACTAAGTTCCCAAAAATAATCGGTGAGATTCGCTTTCGCAGCCCCCCCCGCTTGATTATTAACATCCCCGAATATCGCCGTTTGAATTTGTAAACCGGCTGACAATTCACCATGATCACCTTCGTAAAATGAATAGTCGGCACTCGCAATGGTTGTAAAAACCGTGATGAAAATACCGACGAAAATACGACGGTTAATCACCTAAATATCCGCGTACATTTTTACTATTCCGAAAAACGAGCGGTTTTTCATTCTCCGATAATGCCGAAATTCGTGCCGTGGCAATTAAATCGTCAATGACATGATGTTGCGGCGATTTACTACATACTGGATCAGTCGCACTCGCATCACCCGTCAGCAAATAGGCTTGGCAACGACAACCGCCGAAATCTTTTTCTTTTTCATCGCAACTGCGACACGGCTCTTGCATCCATTCAAAACCACGAAAGAAATTAAACGCTTTCGAATCATTCCAAATTTCAGAAACACTAAAATCATTCACATTCGGACATTTAAAATTTGGCAATTCACGTGCTGAATGACACGGTAACGCCATCCCATCTGGAGCAATTGTTAAAAACGTCGTCGCCCAACCGTTCATACAGGCTTTCGGACGGTCTTCGTAAAAGTCTGGAACGACGTAATAAATTTTCATTTTCCCCGCGACTTGTTCTTTGAATGCCTGGGCAATCGCTTCGGCAGTTTCAAATTGCTCTTTGGTTGGTAATAGCAAATCTCGATTGATATGCGCCCAACCGTAGTATTGTGTATTGGCGAGTTCTAAATAATCTGCGCCAAGTGATTCAGCCATCGCTAAAATTTCAGGCATTTGATGAATGTTTTCACGATGAATCACAACGCACAACACCATCGGATAACCGTGTTTTTTCACCAATCGCGCCACATTTTGTTTGTGTTCAAACGACGCGGTACCGGCAATATGGTCGTTTAATTCTTGTGAACTGGCTTGGATACTGACTTGAATATGGTCTAAACCAGCGGTTTTGAGTTGCACAATTTTTTCTTCGGTTAAACCATAACCTGATGTAATCAGATTCGAGTAATAACCCAACTCACGTGCATGTTGAACTAATTCAACCAAATCGGGGCGTGTAAGCGGTTCGCCACCCGAAAAACCAAGTTGAACTGCCCCCATTTTTCGTGCTTCCGTTAAAACACGTTTCCAGTCGTCGGTGCTAAGTTCGTTTTTATATGCCGTGTAATCCAGAGGATTCGAGCAATACGGACATTGCAACGGACAAGAATAAGTTAATTCCGCCAACAACCAACGCGGAGGTGTATTTGTTTTTTGTAATTCAGTCATTTTGGTTTCAGTGTTTTGGGATTAAAAAATACTGCGACTCAACTTTTAGTGGCTGACGCAATGGTTTTACTGGCTAATCTGTTGATGATAACCGAAAAATGAAGCCTATGCTTACGATTCAAATCCATTACTTTTAAACAAGGGAGTAGGGCTTTTTTGTTATACTTCGCACCTCGATTACGGGGCTTTCTCTACATTGCACCACGCACGTTAGAATCAAATTGCACTAAAACTGCAAAACACCTTTTACTTTTCACCAACTTATAAGAATAAAAAATGTTTGAAATTGAATACGAATTCCGCGAAGAAGATTTAATCCACTTTAATGAAGTGCAATTTACCCGTAATGAAGACATCCAAAGCAACATCCGCAAAAACCGTTGGATTGTGCCAGCCGTGATGGCATTGATTGGTGGGTTTTATTATTTTTATTATGGCGATCAAAATTCTGCCGCCTATATTCTTGTGATTGCCATGTTATGGGGTTGGTTATCGCCAAAAGTGATGATGCTTGATTTACGTCGTCAGATTCTCGCTAACTATACCCACAAAGAAAAAAACGCGATGTTTGGCACTTACACGCTAACCATTGACCCTGAACAACCTCAGTATTTATTAGAAAAGTCACCCAGCGGTAAACATAAAATGTTGTGGTCGGATTTGGTGCGTGTCGAATACAGCAAGCATTACGTCTACATTTATATCAGTTTAGCGACGGCGTTAGTGATTCCCATCGAAACAGTCAAAAGTGGTGACGTGAAAGCGTTTGCTAAACAAGCTGAACAAATGATTGAACGGGCGGCGTAAAAACTTAAATTTTAAAAGGTGGGCGCAAATTTATGCACTCACCGTCTATATAATTTTCAAACACACAACTACTTTGTCTAATACAACGTTTTAAAACGAGAGAATTTTATGTCATTCATGTTGATGGAACCGACTAACCAAACTTTTCAGGAACTTATTGGAAACGGTGTGAAATATCAAGTTCCCAGATTTCAAAGGGATTACGCTTGGGATAAAGCACAATGGGAAGATTTATGGGGCGATATTGAAACCATTGAAGAAGAGCATTATCACTACATGGGTTACATTGTGCTTCAGCGTAAAAGCCAGCACGATTTTGAAGTTGTCGATGGTCAACAACGTTTGATTACGCTTTCTTTAGTGATTTTGGCGGCAATGAAAAATATTCAATTGTTAATTAACAAGGAAAATGAAACGGCTGAGAATATAGAGCGATTGCGTGTTTTAACAGAGCGTTACATTGGTTCTAAGAACCCGATTTCGCTCAGAGTAGATAGTAAGTTGTCGTTAAATCGTAATAACAGCGCGAATTTCAAAGAAATTTGTTCTCACTTAGAATCACTGACTAAACGCGGTCAAACCAATACGAATAAATTACTCAATAAATGTTTCAAATTTTTTGAATCCAAAAAAATGGGAAACACAGGTCAAGAAATTGCCGAATTTATTGAACGTGTTTCGTCAGGCATGATTTTTACTAAAATTGTCGTGCAAGATGATTTGAACGCTTACAAAGTATTTGAAACATTGAATGCTCGCGGTGTGCAATTATCTACCCCCGATTTATTAAAAAATTATATTTTTTCAATTGTTACCAAAGACAATCCTATTGCGGATGACGAACTTAATGAACTTGATGAAAATTGGTCAGAAATCGTTGAACAACTTGGTGAAAGTAATTTCACGGATTTCATTCGCTACCATCACAATTTTCAAGCCTCGCTGGTTACCAAAAAAGATTTGTTTTCGTCGGTGCGAAAATTAGCTAATACACCAGAAAAAGCTTACGCTTATCTTCGTTCTTTGAGTAAATACGCGCCTGTTTATGCGTCATTATTGAATCCACACGATGAGTGGTGGGCAAATCAAGATGTCGCTTATCGAGAAGTCAAAAAATACTTGGAAGGCTTTGAATTATTTAATATCAAACAACCATTCACCATTTTTATGGCAGCATTTTATGATTTTTCGCCTGAAGAATTTATCAAACTCACGCGCTATTTTTACGTTTTAACAATTAGATATAATGTCATTTGTCACCATTCACCTAACGAACAAGAATCCACTTACAACAAGTTAGCAATAAAAATACATTCAAAAGAATATATTCGAGCCAGCCACGTTAAAAATAGCGAAATTTTTAAAAAATTATATCCAGACGATAATGCTTTTTTTAATGCGTTCCAGTTTCACAAAATGCCAAGCAAACAATCTAGTAAAAAAATACGATTTCTGTTGGCAGAAATAGAAACTTATTTAGGACATGCAACTGATTCTTCAAAAGTGACGCTGGAACACATTTGTCCATACAATCCAGATGAACATTGGAATGATTATTTTGGTGAAGGCGTTAATGATATTCAAGATCGCTTGGGTGACGTGATATTACTCGAAACAGATGAATTAAAAAGAGCAAATTTTGCAGAAAAAAAACAGGCTTATTTACAGACTCATTATCCATTGGCAAAAAAAATAGCCTCTTATGAAAAATGGAATTTACAGAATTTAAATGACTACCAGACGTGGCTATCAAAGCAAGCTGTAGAAACATGGAAGGTTTCGTTTTAATTTTCTAATCGTCAAAACTTCTTGTATTTAATAAAGTCGCCACATTGAAAACGGCTACATCTGTCCAACGTAATCAAGAGAAAAAATGCTTAACTTTAGAAACATCACGCTTCGACGCGGCACGCGCGTTTTATTTTCAAACGCTTCTTTCACGTTGCACAACGGGCAAAAAGTCGGTTTCACTGGCGCGAATGGTGCGGGAAAATCGAGTTTGTTTGCAATGGTAAAAAACGAACTCCACGCAGACGAAGGCGATTTCACCATGCCGCCAAATTTAGCAGTCGCACACGTCGCGCAAGAAATGCCAGCGGTCGAATGCTCTGCACTCGATTACGTTATGGATGGCGATGTGGAATTGCGCCAATTGCAACAACAATTAGAAATCGCAGAACAAAATCATGACGGTTTAAAACAAGCCGAATTGCACGCCGCGTTAGACGTTATTGGCGGTTATAGCGCAAATTCCAGAGCTGCCCGTTTGCTCGATGGACTAGGATTTACTGCACCAAAAATGGAAAATCCCGTGAATTCCTTTTCAGGTGGTTGGCGAATGCGCTTGAATTTGGCACAAGCGTTAATGTGTCGCTCGGATGTTTTACTGCTCGACGAACCGACAAACCATTTGGATTTGGACGCGGTTTTATGGTTGCAAGATTGGCTCGGACATTATGCGGGAACGCTGTTGTTGATTTCACATGACCGCGATTTTCTCGACACAATTACAGACCACATTGTTCACATTGAACAAGGTCAAGCCGAAATCTACACCGGCAATTATTCAGCGTTTGAGAGAATGCGTGCCGAAAAATTAGCACAGCAACAATCGTCTTATCAAAAACAACAACGTGAAATTGCTCACATTCAAAGTTTTGTTACTCGTTTCAAAGCGCAAGCCACGAAAGCCCGTCAAGCACAAAGTCGGATTAAAGCATTAGAACGCATGGAATTGATTTCGATGGCACACATCGATTCACCGTTTAATTTTACGTTTCCAGCTCCAAAAAAAATGCCGAATCCATTGCTGACGTTGGATGACGTAACGATTGGTTATGAACAAAAAACGATTTTGCCCAACATCAGTTTAACAATTGCGGCAGGTGATAGAATTGGGCTATTGGGTTCAAATGGCGCGGGTAAATCGAGTTTGTTGAAAACCTTAGCGGGAACGTTGCCACTATTATCAGGCAAACGATTAGAAGCCGATGCCTTAAACATGGGTTATTTCGCGCAACATCAATTGGAACAATTACATTTGGATGAAAGTCCGTTGTGGCATTTTCAACAAATCGATAAACAAGCCACTGAAAAAGAATTACGTAATTTTTTAGGCGGTTTTGATTTTTGTGGCGATAAAGTCGTTGAAGCCGTGAAACCATTTTCAGGTGGCGAAAAAGCGCGTTTAGTTTTAGCGTTAATCGTTTATAAAAATCCGAATTTATTATTGCTCGACGAACCAACCAACCATTTAGATTTGGATATGTGTCATGCGTTGAGCGTGGCGTTGCAAGATTTTCAGGGCGCGATGGTCGTGGTTTCACACGATAGACACTTGTTGCGTTCTGTTACGGATACGTTGCTATTAGTTGCAAATGAAAAAGTTGTACCGTTCGATGGCGATTTAGATGATTACCGTGCGTGGTTAACCGAGCAAAAACGAAATAATGACGCAACGAATTCAGCCGATAAAACAGAAAATGTGTCGCGTAAAGACCAACGCAAACTCGATGCCGAACGCCGTCAAAAACAAAAACCGTTACTTGATGCACTGAAAAAAGCGGAATCGGCAGTCGAAAAATTTCATGCTGAACAACGCGATTTGGAAGCGCAATTGGCAGACATGGAAATTTATGCCGATAGCGAAAAAGCACGTTTGAAAACAGTTTTAGAACGCAAAACACAAATTGATAAAGCCTTAGACGACGCTGAATTAACGTGGTTAGATTTACAAGAACAAGTTGATTCGTATGCTGATAATGCAAATTCATAATGACGAAAGTGCGCGTCATTTCAAAAACTCCGTAAAATAGCATCCTAACGAAAAACTTCCCCTGATTACATTCTAAAATTTATGACTTTACGGAAAATTTTCACAACAGGCTGCGTGCTTTTAAGCGTCGCCTGTTCGACTGCTCCAATTAAAAAAGAAACCGCTGCTCAAAAAAATCCAGATACGTTTGAAGATTGGAATCGTAGCATTCACTCATTTAACGAAGGTTTAGATGCGGCTATTTTAAAACCCATTGCTAAAGGTTATATGTGGGTGGCTCCTGATTTGGTTGAAAAAGGTGTAACCAATTTTTTCAGTAACATCAATGATATTGGTGTGACGGTGAACGATTTATTGCAATTTAAAATGACGCAAAGCGGTATGGATGCGAGTCGTTTTATTATCAATACGACGGCGGGTGGATTGGGCGTTTTTGATGTTGCCGAAATGATTGATTTACCCAAACACAACGAAGATTTTGGACAAACATTAGGATTTTGGGGTGTGCCAGCGGGTGACTTTTTAATGTTACCTTTCGTCGGACCGAGTTCGCCACGTGAAGTAGCTGGAATGGTTGGTGATGCACTGTTAAATCCGTTTAGTTATACCTTTTTATTCGGTGGTGGCATTGCAGTGACGGCAGCAACTTCGGGCATTAAATCATTAGATGTTACTAATACTCGCGCCAATTTGATGGGAACTGAAAAAATGGTGAACGAAGCCGCTACCGATAAGTACAACTTTATCAAAAACGCTTATCAGCAACGCCGAGAGTATTTGGTTCATGATGGTAATGTTCCCGCTGAAGATGATATTGATTTGCTCGAAGATGAAGAATCGTCAGCACCACCGCCTAAATCGACACCTCCTATACTCAACAAAAGTTCGACGAAATTGAATTCATCTGTTCCTGCACCAACGCCTTCTAATTTACCGACGACCGTTAATAAATCTCGTCGCTTTTTAGAATTGAGCGCACCTAAATGAATATGTTTATCCGTTTAAAACTTGCAGTTTTATTGTCTGTCCTACTGGCTTTTAGTCCATTCGTATACAGTAAAGACGGGCATTTTTTAGTTTTAAATTATCACGACATTGTCGGGGCAGAAGGCGCAAAACCACCTTTTAACTCAATGGATGTAGCAATTGATCATTTTGAAGAGCATTTGGATTGGCTACAAAAAGAAGGCTACAAAATTGTCAGTGTGCAAAATGTTTTTGATGCAGCGGCAGGTAAAGAGCCGTTACCTGATAAAGCGGTACTGCTAACGTTCGATGATGGCTATTTAACTTTTTACACCCGCGTCTTTCCCATATTAAAAAAACACCATTACCCTGCGACGGTTGCATTGGTTGGAACATGGATGGATGGTCATACTACTGCCGATGAACCCGGAAAACCGTTAATGAACTGGGAACAAATTCGCGAATTAGTACAATCTGGCTTAGTAGAAATTGCCTCGCATACTTACGACCTGCACAATGGCATTTTGGCAAATCCACAAGGTAACACTCAAGCCGCTGTATCTACCCGTTTGTACGATGATCCGATGCTAGTTTATGAAACGGATGGGGCATATCAAGCTAGAATTCGGGCGGCGATGTTTAAAAGTGCCGAATTTATTTTTCAACATGTAGGTGTTCGTCCGCGTGTGATGATTTGGCCTTATGGCGAATATAATGAAACCGCCGTTATTGCTGCAAAGGAAGCGGGAATGCCCATGACGATGGGCTTGCTTGATGGTTTTAATACACTGGCAAATTTCAGTGTGTTACGTCGGTTAATTATGTTCAATAACCCAGACCTTAAAAAATTTACCGAACTCGTCACTGGTTTGCGTGTCGAAAAACATTTGCGTGTTGCTCACGTCGATATGGATTATTTGTACGATAAAGATTCTGAGCAAACAGAGAAAAATATCGATAGCCTTGTGCAACGCATCAAAGAAATGCACATTAACACCGTTTATTTACAGGCTTACGCCGACCCCGATGGCGATGGTAATGCCGAAGCATTGTATTTTCCAAATCGAAATTTGCCCGTTAAACAGGATTTGTTCAATCGCGTTGCGTGGCAACTGAAAAAACGTGCCGCTGTTCATATTTATGCGTGGTTGCCCATCATGGCATATCAAAATAAAAACATTGATGACTCGTGGTATGTTCAAGAATGGCGGGACGGTAAAGCACAACAATCGAGTCATATCTACACGCGCCTTTCGCCATTTAATCCCGCAGCCCGTCAATTTGTTGCTGAAATTTATGAAGACTTAGGCAAGTATTGCAATTTTGATGGTGTACTTTTTCATGACGACGGTATTTTGTCGGATTTCGAAGATGTTTCGCCGATGGCTCTCGCTTATGGCAAACAGGTTTGGGGAATTTCTGACGATTTCAATAAACTTCATGCGACCAGCAAAAGTCGTTTGGAATGGGCAAAACATAAAACCGAATTGATAGGACAATTCACTGACGAATTAACAAATCGTGTCCGTTTTTATCGTCCGAATATCCAAACAGCACGTAATTTTTATGCCTTGCCTTTGTTACAACCCGACAGCGAAGAATGGTACGCACAATCGTTTAAATCATTTTTGGCACATTATGATTATGTGGCAATTGAAGCGATGCCGATTATGGAAGATGCGAAAAATCCAAATCAATGGCTGACTGATTTAGTAAAAACTGCTGCAAAAGAACCCGATGGTTTGAAAAAAACGGTATTTGAATTACAAACCGTCAATTGGAAAAATCAGCAAAAAATTCCGAGCAATATGTTTATCGAACAATTGAATTTACTCAAAAAATTGGGTGTAACACATATTGGTTATTACCCTGATAATGTGTACGAAGATCAACCGCGCTTGGAAGATTTGAAGCAACATTTTTCCTTACCCGAGTTGCAATAAACGATGATTTTTTATGTTGAATTATTAAATATCTGGCAAGTTTTTATGGCATGGTGGTCGCCGATTGATAAATCGATTGAAGAATTTATTTATTATTACCCGCTTTTCATGGCATATATTTGGATGTTTGGCGCGATTATTTTTTGTTTGCGTTACGAATGGCGTAAATCCTCACCTTCCCCTTTTTTAAGTGGGAAAAATTGTCCTCCTGTTTCGATTTTAATTCCTTGTTACAACGAAGGCGAAAACGTTCGTGAAACCATTGGAATTTTGCAGAAACAACAATATCCAAACTTTGAAATTATCGCGATTAACGACGGCAGCACAGACAATACACTAAAAATTCTGCACGAACTCGCCGCGCAACATGAAAATTTGCGTGTGGTGAATCTACACACCAATCAAGGTAAAGCAATGGGATTACGGACGGCAGCGTTGCTCGCTAAAAGTGAAATTTTAGTGTGCATCGATGGTGATGCGTTGTTATCGCCCGACGCAGTGGGTTGGATGGTGCAGCATTTTGTCGAAAATCCCAATGTTGGCGCAGTGACGGGAAATCCTCGGATTCGTAATCGTTCCACTTTGCTCGGACGGATTCAAGTCGGTGAGTTTTCAGCGATTGTCGGCATGATTAAACGCGCCCAACGTTCTTACGGCAAAGTATTCACGGTTTCAGGCGTTATCGCGGCATTTCGAAAATCGGCGTTGCACAATGTCGGTTATTGGAGCAACGATATGATTACCGAAGACATTGATATTAGTTGGAAATTGCAGCTGGCGGGTTGGACGATTCGTTTTGAACCGAATGCACTTTGCTGGGTTTTAATGCCCGAAACGTTAAATGGGTTGTGGAAACAACGAGTACGTTGGTCGCAAGGTGGTAGTGAAGTCTTGTTGCGTTATTTCCAAAATTTATTTCGTTGGTCATCGCGAGGAATGTGGCTACTTTACGGCGAATGTTTAATTAGCGTGACGTGGGCATTTTTGATTTTGTTGCATTTGCTGTTTATACCGATGGAATTTTTGACTTCAACAGCGAATGAATCGTTGCATGATTTAAGTCCGAGTTGGACGAGTATGTTGTTGAGCGTGACGTGTTTATTGCAATTTGGCGTAAGTTTGGCAATTGACTCACGTTATGAATCGCAAACGGGCGGTGTGGGTCGTTATTATTATTGGATGGTTTGGTATCCGATTGTCTATTGGCTAATGAATGTCAGCACGACGATTGTCGGTACAATTCGCGCCATCAAAAAGAAACGAGGTCAACGCGCTGTGTGGGTTACGGTCGATAGAGGCTTACGCGAAAAATGAAACAATACATTATTAACGCCCCGCAATTGCAAAGCCTCTCAAAACGTTTGAGTAGTTTTGCCGTAACTGTAATTTGTTGGGTGATGTGGGGCTATTTGCTATATCCAATTATCACCGTGATTAACTGGTTGCGTGGTGATTACGATGTGATTAACGAAATGCGTTGGTTTGGTGGTTATAAAAGTCTGTTGGAACTTTTACAAATTTACGTCGGAACGCTCATCGTTTTAGGTATTATGTGGATTGCGTGGATTTTGTTGCGTAAATTACGCCGACAACAGGTTTTACCAGCCGCTGAAAAAATCGTGACAGATGACGAAATCGCTACGTTTTATCACGTCGAAACTGAACAAATACGCCACTTTCGTAAGCAGCAAAATGTGACTGTGTTTTTTGATGAACACGGACAAATCATTCGTTTGAAATGAGGCTTTCAAACTTCCGTGCTATGAACTCGAATCACTTTATTCAATTCGTCTGATGTCAACGGTTGGGCATTCTTTAACTGTTGCTGTAACACGTCTAACGTAGCTTCAGACACATCATTGCCAAGTTGTTGCCGTTGAAAAATACGCCGATTTAATTCTTCTTCAGCAACTTGAAAATCTAAAATCAAAAATTTTACCTGCATCTTGTTGGCTAATTTTTGAAACAAATCTCGCTGCTCTATTTTGAGAAAAGTGGCATCACACACAACCGAAAAACCAGCCGCTAAAATAGTTTCAGCAAAGTCGGCGAGTTTTTGATAGGTTTGCCGAGTATGTTCCGTACTATAAAGATTCACTGCCGATTTTGATTCGGCAAACAAACGTTGTCGTTCAACATCAGAACGCAAATGGATAATTCCATCATTCTCCGCGAGTTTTGTGCTGTAAGTAGATTTCCCTGAACCCGAATAACCATGCGTAATTAGTAATGCTGGTGGTTCGGGGGTTGTGAAATTTTCCGCCAGATTCGCATAAATTTTCGCGTCCTGTAAATCTTGTGGATTTTGATGCTGTTGCCAACGCAACACACACACTTTCGTGCGAACTAAAGCGCGATAAACCAAGTAATAACGCAATAAACTCAAACCCGAATAATCACCGTTACGACTCAAATAACGGTTTAAAAATCGATAGGAAAAAGAACCAAGATTGCGATATTGCAAATCCATCACGATAAACGCTATATCACTCATCACATCAATCCAACGCAATGCCGGATTGAAGTCAATACCGTCAAACGGCGTAACACGATTCTCAAATAACGTGATATTGCCTAAATGCAAATCTCCATGACATTCACGAATAAAACCCTGTTGCTTGCGCTGCTGCATTAACGGCGTATTTTTTAATAATTCCTGTTCACCCCAATTTTCTAATTGCGTCAATTGCTGCAAAAATTTATCGTCCTGAATATATGGACGAATATGCACAAAATTACCTGAAAACCAACGATGCGTTTCAATCACGGTGCCATAATAACTATCTGAAATATCTACGTTAGCATGATAGTGAAAATCAGCGATGAGATCAGCGAGTTGGTCGATAATTTCAACGTCTAAACGACCTTGATTCGCCATTTCACTCAAAAGTTGGTCAGCAGAAAATTGCCGCATTTTCACCGCATATTCCATCACTTCACCATCACCATTTATTTTCGCATTCCCCAACGTTCCAGTAATCGGTACGACTTGTAAATAAAGTTCTGGCGCGAAACGGCGATTGAGGCGTAGTTCTTCTTCGCAATAAAAACGCCTTTTTTCGAGCGTGGAAAAGTCCAAAAAATCAAACTGAACTGGCTTTTTGATTTTGTAAACGAATTGTCCCGTCAGTAATACCCACGAGATGTGCGTTTCAATCAATTCAATCGCACTCACAGAATGCGGATAAGCACTTGGATTTTGTAACGACTGAATTAAATTCATGGCACACCTCGCTATTTATGCGTTAAAAAATCACCGCAACACACCCGTCGAACCAGAATAATTATCTAGAATCTGTACATAATTGGCACGTTCATACGCACTGGGGTCAATCGCATTTTTTTGGCTGACACTGCCTTTCAGTTGCTCAATCGATTCATACTCATGTTCGATTAGCCACCGTTCTAATTCCGTCAACATTTCAGTTAAACGCCCAACACCATCTTTCAACAAAACACTGCAAAGCTGCACCACATCCGCGCCAGCTAATAATGCTTTCAACATATCAGGGGTTTCGTGAAAACCACCCGTGACCGCTATGGATAAATTAGTGCGTCCATACAATAACGCCGCCCAACGGATGCGTAATAAGGCTTCGGATGGTGTGGATAATTCTAATTTTGGAATCACTTGCAACGTTTCTAAATCAATATCGGGCTGATAAAAACGATTAAAAATCGTAATGCCATTTGCGCCAGCCGCTTCCAACCGTTTCGCAAAATGAATCGGTGAGCTGAATTGTGATGAAATTTTTATCGCAATCGGCACGCTAACGCAGATTTTCAATTCTCGCAAAATGTTTATGTAACGATTTTCTACCACTTCACTACTTTCATCCGCATTTGCCGCCAAGTGATAGATATTTAGCTCTATCGCATCTACACCGGCTTGTTCCAATTGTTTGCCGTAATCTACCCAACCGCTCAAAGACGTGCCGTTCAAACTTGCAATCACAGGAATCGCCAACGCAGATTTTAGCTTTTGTACGTGCGCTAAATACTTTTCTTGGTGAGTTTGGATGTCAACCAGTATTGGATGAAACGAATCCGCCTCGCTATGCCCGATGGCTTGCTGATCAAAAAATCGCGCCATTTGCTGTGCTTCAGATTCGATTTTCTCTTCAAACAGCGAATAAATAACCAATGCCGCTGCCCCTGCATCTTCCACTCGCCGCGCACTGTCTACGTCTTTACTTAATGGCGATGCGGATGGCACTAACGGATTTTTCAATTTCAACCCAAGATAAGTCGTCGTCAAATCAATCATTGTTGTTCTCCCACTTTGCGTTGGACTTTGAGAGCTGAAACAGGAGTAGTTTCGTTCCAATCTAGCTCAGAAAGCTGCTTGTAAAAATGATAACGATCTTTTACATCTTGTTGTGCTTGCGCCAAAAAACGCTCGGCATCGTCGGGATGCGTTTGCCACAACATACTGAAACGGGTTTCAGTTTGCACAAATTCACGGTATGGAATCGACGGTTCTGCTGAATCCATGTGCATCGGATTTTTTCCCTGTTTAATTTTATTGGGATCAAAGCGGAATAATGGCCAATGTCCACTTTTTACCGCTAAGTTTTGTTGTCGATGATTGTTCGATAAATCCACACCATGCGCGATACAAGGTGCGTAAGCGATGATAATCGACACGCCTTCATGCGCCTCAGCTTCAATAAAAGCATTGAGCGTTTGAGTATCTTTACCAGCATAAGCAACATGTGCGACATACACATTGCCGTAATCCATCGCCAATAAGGCTAAATCTTTTTTTGCCGTTGCTTTACCGCCCGCTGAGAATTTTGCCACCGCGCCTAATGGTGTTGATTTTGAAGTTTGTCCGCCAGTGTTGGAATAAACTTCCGTATCCAAAACCAAAATATTGACATTGCGACCACTCGCCAAAACATGGTCAAGTCCGCCATAACCAATGTCATACGCCCAGCCGTCGCCACCAATAATCCACACGCTTTTTTTGCATAAACTGTCAGCTAATTCCATCAATTGAGATGCAAGTGGATTATCGATAGTTTTCAATTCCTCTTTTAAATCAGCGATTCTTTGACGCTGTTCATAGATTCCTGTTTCTGTAGATTGGTCTGCTCTTAGGATGTCTTCAAATAAATCAACGCCTATTTTTTCCCACAATCCCATAAGCAACTCTTTTGCTTGCTCGGCTTTTTTATCCAGCGCAACGCGCATTCCTAAACCGAATTCGGCATTGTCTTCAAATAACGAATTGCTCCACGCTACACCACGTCCTTCAGCATTTTTAGTCCACGGTGTTGTCGGTAAATTACCCCCATAAATCGACGAACAACCTGTTGCATTCGCTACCAACATTCGGTCGCCAAATAATTGCGAAGCGAGTTTGATATAAGGCGTTTCGCCACAACCTGCACACGCACCCGAAAATTCAAACAACGGCTGCAACACCATCGAACCTTTGATGGTGTTGGTTTTTAACAATCGACGGTCATATTCGGGAATCGATAAAAAGAAATCCCAATTTTCACGTTCGGTTTCGCGCAACGGCGGTTGTGGCTGCATATTTAATGCTTTGCGACTGGCGTTGGATTTATCTCGAATCGGACAAATATCCACACACAAACTACAGCCCGTGCAATCTTCTGGCGCGACTTGGTAACTCATCGCTAATTCAGCGGGGAAATCCTTGCCAAGTATTGGCGCGTATTTAAATGTTTTTGGCGCGTTTGCCAAAAAATCAGTTTGAATTAGTTTGCTGCGAATCACCGAATGTGGACAAACCATCACGCATTTACCACATTGCGTACACAAATCGGTTTCCCATACCGGAATTTCTAAGGCTAAATTTCGTTTTTCATAAGCTGCCGTGCCGGTTGGAAATGTGCCATCAACGGGCATCACGCTAACGGGCAACATATCACCCCGACCGGCAATAATTTCACCCGTCACTTTTTTTATAAAATCAGGTGCAAATTCGCCAATTGCAGATGGAATCGAAATAGAAGTACACACCAAGGTTTGTAACGGTACAGAACGCAACCCCGCTAACGTTTCGTCGATAGCGAGCATATTGAGTTCGATTATTCGCTGACCTTTTTTGGCGTAAGTTTTTTCGACAGTATGTTTAATAGCAGCTATCGCTTGCTCCTGCGGTAACACGCCAGAAATCGCAAAAAAACAAGTCTGCATAATGGTGTTAATACGTCTGCCCATTCCCGTTTTTTCAGCGACCGCATACGCATCGATGACATAAAATCGAATGTTCTTATCGAGCATTTGCTGTTGCATTTTATCGGGCAATGAAGCCCAAACTTGCTCAACGGATTCAGAAGAATTCAATAAAAACACTGCATTTTTCGCCGCGTTAGCGAGCATGTCGTAACGTTGCAAAAAAATCGTTTGATGACAGCCAATGAAATTCGCGTCATTTTCAGAAATCAAATACGTCGAACGAATTGGTTTTACCCCAAAACGTAAATGCGAAACCGTAATTGCCCCCGATTTTTTCGAGTCATAAACGAAATAACCTTGTGCATTCAATTCCGTTTCTTCACCAATAATTTTGATGGTGTTTTTATTTGCGCCAACTGTGCCATCACTGCCTAAACCATAAAACATGGCCTGGAATGTTTCGGAGTGCGCGTCGGTGCGATAACTTTCGTCCCAATCTAAACTGGTGTGCGTGACATCGTCGTAAATACCGATAGTGAAATTATTTTTAGGGGACGTAGATTTTAATTCGTCGAAAATTGCCTTAATCATTCCAGGCGTAAATTCTTTAGACGACAAGCCATAACGTCCGCCAACAACTTTTGGTAATTCTAAAAATTTCGACGCGCCACTCAGATAATCTTGTGCGAGTGCCGTCAAAACATCTTTGTAAAGCGGTTCGCCGTCCGCACCAGGTTCTTTAGTGCGATCTAACACAGCGATTTTACGGCAGGTTTTAGGTAATGCTGCGAGCAAACTGTTAGCATCGAAAGGACGATATAAACGTACTTTAAGCAAACCGACCGATTCACCTTGTCGATTCAAATACTCAAGCGTTTCTGTGACCGCTTCTGCGCCCGAACCCATGATAACAATCACACGCTCCGCTTCTGTTGAACCGACATATTCAAACAAACGATAAGCTCGTCCCGTCAGTTCAGCAAAACGATTCATCGCATTTTGCACAATTTTTGGCATCGCTTGATAGTGTGAATTTACGGATTCACGCGCTTGGAAATACACATCTGGATTTTGCGCCGTCCCGCGCAACATAGGATTATCAGGCGTTAAAGCACGACTTCGGTGAGCCACAATCCATTCTTCGTTAATCATTCCGCGAAATACATCATCGTCAAACATTTGAATTTTGGCTAATTCATGCGACGTTCGAAAACCATCGAAAAAATGCAGCAACGGAATCCGACTTTCTAGCGTCACGGCGTGAGCAATCAACGCAAAATCTAAAACTTCTTGCGGCGAATTAGAACAGAGCATTCCAAATCCCGTCATTCGCGCTGCCATCACGTCGCTGTGATCGCCAAAAATGGATAATGCCTGACACGCCAACGAACGTGCAGCAATATGAAACACTGTCGACGTTAATTCACCGGCAATTTTGTACATATTCGGCAGCATCAACAATAAACCTTGAGATGCGGTAAATGTGGTGGCAAGTGAACCGGCTTGCAACGCGCCATGAATTGCGCCCGCTGCACCGGCTTCACTTTGCATTTCGATAACGTGGGGAACGGTTCCCCATAAATTAGTTTGACCGTTAGACGACCATTCGTCTGACCATTCGCCCATTGGCGTGGCGGGAGTTATGGGATAAATTGCGATGACTTCGCTGAGTTTGTGCGCTACCGTGGCGGCAGCTTGATTTCCATCGATGGTAAGTGTTTTCTGATTTTGCATTGAACAACCCTCGTGATAAACAAAAAAGTGAGTATCTTGACTGCGGCACGAGTTTACAACGGTAATCGAAAATAAGTTACATTTTTAGGGCGTGAACTTGCCATTTTCTCTTTGACAAGTTCACTCTGAAATCAAAATCTACAACGCGCTAATTTTTACGTGTTGCACTTGTAAATTACCGAGCGTTGATTGCAATTCAGCTAATCTTGCCCGTTCTTTTTCAAGCACCGCAACGGGAGCTTTTTCAACAAACGATGGATTGTTTAGTTTTACTTCGATGCGTTCCAATTCAGTTTGGATTTTCAAAATTTCTTTGTCTAATCGTGCCAATTCAGCCGTTTTATCAATCAAGCCTGCAATCGGAATCAAAATTTGCATTTCACCCACAATCGCAATCGCTGATTCTGGCGCAACATCATCGGCATTTAGCCACGTCATCGTTTCTAAACGTGCCAATCTGTTCAAATAAACGCGATTGGTTTCTAAACGTTCAGCATCTTGCGTTGAACCGTGTTGCAATAAAACAGGTAATGGTTTGCTTGGCGCAATGTTCATTTCGCCGCGAATTCGACGCACGCCCAAAATCACAGCCATGAGCCAATCGGTATTTTGAACTGCCTCGTTATCGATTTTAGATTCGTCGGCAATCGGATACGACTGCAACATAATCGTGTCGCCTTCAACGCCAGCGAGCGGCGCGACACGTTGCCAGATTTCTTCGGTAATAAACGGAATGATTGGATGGGCTAAACGCAAAATCGTTTCCAAAACGTGCAATAACGTTTTGCGTGTCCCACGTTGCAACACTTCGTTATCCGATTGCAATGCAACTTTTGTTAATTCCAAATACCAATCGCAGTATTCATTCCAAGTAAATTCGTAAATTGCTTGCGCCGCCAAATCGAAACGGTAGTTATCAATCGCGTGACTGGTCGTTGAAATGACTTGATTCAAACGCGCCACAATCCAACGGTCAACGTGTGAGAATTCACATTCGCCCGTCAAACCACAATCGTGTTCTTCGGTATTCATCAACACATAACGCGCGGCATTCCAAAGTTTGTTACAGAAATTGCGATAACCTTCGGTGCGAGCCAAATCAAAACGAATATCACGCCCTGTTGAAGCGAGTGACGCAAAGGTAAAACGCAACGCATCTGTGCCATAAGATTGAATGCCGTCAGGGAATTGTTTGCGTGTAGCTTGTTCGATTTTTTTCGCATATTGCGGTTGCATCATCCCAGACGTGCGTTTTGCAACCAGCGTTTCTAAATCGATACCGTCGATAATATCAATCGGGTCTAACACGTTGCCTTTCGATTTCGACATTTTTTGCCCTTCGGCATCGCGCACCAAACCATGAATGTAAACTTCTTTGAATGGCACTTCGCCACGGAATTTCAAGCCCATCATAATCATCCGCGCCACCCAGAAGAAAATGATGTCAAAACCTGTGACTAAAACGCTAGTTGGATAAAAGGTTTTTAAATAATCAGGTTCATTTTTGCCATCCCAACCCAATGTCGAGAACGGCCATAACGCCGATGAAAACCAAGTATCCAAAACGTCTTCGTCTTGTTTCAATGAATAATCCGCTGGCAAATTATGTTTTTCACGAATTGCAGATTCTGATTCACCGACGTAGATATTGCCTTTGTCGTCATACCACGCAGGAATGCGATGTCCCCACCAAATTTGGCGCGAAATACACCAATCTTGAATGTTTCGCATCCACTCGAAATAAGTGTTTTTCCAATTATCAGGGACAAATTTAATATCACCATTTTCAACAGCAGCAATTGCTGGTTCAGCAAGTGGCGCAACTTTCACATACCATTGGTCAGTCAAAAATGGTTCGATAACACTGCCTGAACGGTCGCCGCGTGGTGTCATCAATTTATGGTCAGCAATTTTTTCAAGCAAACCAGCCGCTTCAAAATCAGCAACAATTTGTTTGCGAGCTTCAAAACGGTCTAAACCACGGTATTTTTCAGGCACGAGCGCATCATCATTGATGCTGGCGTTGACAGTTAAAATGTTAATCAAACCGCCGTGTGGCAAATTTTGAATGGCTGACGTGTGACGGTGGCGCGTCCAGACTTCGTAATCGTTGAAATCGTGAGCAGGCGTGATTTTCACGCAACCTGTTCCAAATTCGGGGTCAACATATTCGTCAGCAATAATCGGAATTCGACGACCTGTTAAAGGCAATTCCACAAATTCACCGAGTAAATGTTTATAACGGTCATCGTTTGGATGAATCGCCACTGCCGCATCACCGAGCATTGTTTCAGGGCGCGTCGTGGCAACAATTAAATGCCCTTGACCATTCGACAACGGATAACGCAAATGCCACATAAAGCCGTTTTCTTCTTCAGATAAAACTTCTAAATCCGAAACCGCCGTGTGCAAAACAGGATCCCAATTCACCAAGCGTTTACCACGATAAATTAAGCCTTCTTCGTATAATTTAATGAAAACTTCTTGCACCGCGCCAGACATTCCTTCATCCATCGTGAACCGTTCGCGTGACCAATCGAGTGATGACCCCATGCGACGTAATTGACGGGTAATGGTTCCGCCTGATTCGCCTTTCCATTCCCATATTTTTTCGATGAATTTTTCCCGTCCAAAATCGTGGCGCGTTTTGCCTTCGGCATTGCAAAGACGTTCCACAACCATTTGTGTGGCAATCCCCGCGTGGTCAGTTCCCGCTTGCCAAAGAGTGTTGCAACCTTTCATGCGGTGATAACGTGTCAACGCATCCATAATCGTGTCTTGAAACGCATGACCCATGTGCAAACTGCCTGTGACGTTTGGCGGTGGAATCATGATGCAATACGGTTCACCTTCGCCAGATGGTGCGAAATACTGTTTGCTTTCCCAGTTTTCATACCATCGTTGTTCAATATCATGCGGGGCGTAAGTTTTTTCCATGAGTTTTTCTCCTTATGAGTTTGTTAAATTAAAATGAAAAATGTGTAATTTTTGATTTAAAAAAGCCGCGTTTTAGTTGTTGTTATTTTGTAATAAAAACGGTCTAACCTACACAACAAATTAAAACATTTATTAGGTTATTTATGTCTTCGTTACAGTTGCAACAAGAGTTACAGTCAATCGTTAAACATAGATTGCTCACGCCACACTTTCAACCGATTATCTCTTTGGTCGAAAAGAAAATTATTGGTTACGAAGCACTCATTCGTGGTCCATCCGATAGCTGTTTGCATAATCCCATAAATCTTTTTCGTGTCGCAGAAGAATTTAATTTAACTACTCAACTCGATTTTATGTGCCGTGAAATCAGTATCGAGCATTATGCACATTTTAATTTGAATACCAAATTACTGTTTCTTAACGTGAGTCCGCACATTTTAAGGTCGCCAAAATTTAAACCGGGCGAAACGCTACGTTATTTAGCGCAATTTAGTCTAAGTCCGCATGACGTAGTTATCGAATTAACCGAACACAAACCTATTGATGATTATGGATTGATGCGTGAAGCAGTAGCACATTATCGAGATATGGGATTTGAAATTGCGTTAGACGATTTGGGTGCGGGTTATTCTTCAAGTTTGCGTTTGTGGTCAGAATTGCTGCCTGAATATATCAAAATTGATCAGCATTTCATTAGTGAATTACAAAATGACACGCTCAAATTTAATCTAATTTGTGCGGTGCAGGCGGTGGCTAATTCGCTTCATTGCAACGTAATTGCAGAAGGTATCGAAACCGATGCGGAGTTTAAAGCGGTGGAAGAGTTGGGCGTAACACACGCGCAAGGTTATTTCTTTGCACGCCCTGCGCCGGTGCCACTGGTCAGAATTAACACCACATTTTTTTCTAGTAATGACCCTGTGGATGAAAAACGTTTTTGGTTAAACGCCATTCCAGTAGAAATGATTAGCGAATTTGTTGAACCTATTTCAGCTGAAATGCCGATTGCTAAGGTCTTAAACATTTTTCAACGTCATCATGAATTAACGTTTTTACCGCTAGTTGATAGTGGCATTGCAACAGGCATTATTTTTCGAGAAATGTTTTTATCAAAATTATTTTCTAGTCGCTATGGCATGGATTTGCACGGTCGAAAAGCTATTAAGACATTTGTTGAGCAAATTCCATTGAGTATTGATTATAAAACGCCTGTCGAATTAGTCAGTCAACGATTGACTTCGGCGGCTCATCCAGAACAAGCATTTATTGTGACAAAAAATGGCGAATACATTGGTGTTGCCACTATATTGTCATTGTTAGAAGCCATTACGAAACAACAAATTGATAATGCGAAACATGCGAATCCGTTGACGTTATTACCGGGAAGTGTGCCGATGAATGAACA